>CAZTOM010000173.1:0-5403 GCA_964615555.1 uncultured Actinomycetaceae bacterium | reverse complement strand
CGTAGTCGATCTGGAGGCCGCCCTGCCAGTCGGTGAAGAGGTGGACCTCCACGGTGTCCGTGTCCCCGTCAGCGAACTGGGCGTCCACCTGGCAGCCCATGATCCGGTAGACCGTGGAGGGGTCGTCCGGGAGGACGTAGATGGGCTGGTTGTCGAACAGGACGGAGGGCTGGCCGGCGATCCCGGTGACCCCCAGGTAGGGGGACTCCGCGTCGAACTGGAGCATCGCCTCGGTCAGGTCGTTGCAGGAGAACAGCGGGAAGAGGGGGGTCCCGGACCCGCCGCGCGGCGGATCCTCCACGGCGATCCCGGGCAGCGACTCCTCCGCCTGCTGGAGGCCCGCGTTCGTCTGCGTGAAGCCCACCAGGAAGGCGGCCGCCACCCCCGCAGTGGCGAGCGCGAGGGAGACCCAGGTGGCCATGTTGGAGGTGGGCGCGTTCTGGTCGATCACGAGCCCGTTGATCGAGGGCACCGTGCGCGGGTCCACCCAGGGTGCGAGCGGGATGTCCGGGACGTCCTTGCGGACGTGGTCGGTCCACTTGCGCCCGTCGAAGTAGCGCTCGTTACGCGGATCGCCGGGATCGGTGTACCACCCCGATCCCGCCATGGGCCTCTCGCTCATGTCCTAACCTCCCGTCGCTGGGGATATCCCACCACAGCGGGAGGCAAAGGGCCATGTCATCTTCCCGTCGACGTGGTGCCCGCGGCCATCGTCACGGTGCCGTCCCGTCCGTGGCCGGGGATGGCGCGGGGGCGCCACCTCAGGCGAATGCTGCCGCCACCGCGAGCTTGAGGGCGGTGCCGAAGCGGGTCTCGCGCTCCTCGGCGCTCATGTCCTCCGAGCCGTCCAGGAGGTGGTCGGAGACGGTGAGGACGGTGAGGGCCTGCTTGCCGAACTCCGCCGCGATCGCGTACATCGCCGCGGCCTCCATGTCCACTCCCAGCACACCATAGGCGGCGAGTGCCTCCACCTGGCCGGGCACCACCATGTAGAAGTGGTCCTTCGAGACGATCGGCCCCACGTGGACCCTCTCGCCCTCCTCCGCGGCGGCCATCGCGGCGGCCGCCAGCTCGAAGGAGGCCACCGAGGAGAAGTTGATCCCCGGGATCCTCCGCTGGTTCATCGCGGAGTCCGTGTGTGCCCCCGTGGCCACGACGACGTCGCCCACCTTCACGTGGTGGGCGATCCCTCCCGTGGTGCCCACCCGGATCACGCGCTCCACACCGTAGAACCGGAACAGCTCGGTCACGTAGATCCCGGCGGAGGGCTGGCCCATCCCGGAGCCCATCACGGACAGGGGGCGGCCCTGGTGGGTGCCGGTGAACCCGAGCATGCCACGCACATCCGTCACGAGCCGCGCGTCATCCATTAGTTGATGCGCGATCCGCTCGGCGCGCTTCGGATCGCCGGGCATCAGCACGGCAGGCGCGAAATCACCGGGCTCAGCGGAGATGTGGGGGGTGGCCATGGGAACTCCTTCGGTGGGGGTGCACCAATCCTGCCACGTCACATGCGCCGGGGGTCCCGGGAACAGCGCGAACGGTGGGGCACAATGGGTGGTTGGTCCCCGTACCCGATCGGAAAGGCCCCCATGGAGGTCCGGCTCGTCGCCTTCGACCTGGACGACACGCTCGCCGAGTCCAAGTCACGGATCCCCGCCGAGGTGGCGGATGCCCTGCGCCGCCTCCTGGACGTGGTGGAGGTGTGCATCATCTCCGGTGGCCAGTGGGCCCAGTTCCGCGACCAGGTGCTCGACCACCTCGGGGCGGATCCGTTCCAGCTCTCCCGCCTCCACCTCATGCCCACCTGCGGCACGCGCTACATCCGCCACGACGGTGAGAAGTGGGCCCAGGTCTACTCCCAGCCCCTCTCCCCGGAGGAGCGCGAGTACGTGAAGCACCACATGGAGGCGGAGGCCCGCGAGCTCGGGCTGTGGGAGGAGGAGGTCTGGGGTGAGGTCATCGAGGACCGCGGCACCCAGATCACGTTCTCCGCGCTCGGCCAGGAGGCCCCGCTCGAGGCGAAGCGGGCGTGGGACCCTTCCGGGGAGAAGCGCGCCTCGCTGGTGCGTGCCCTCGAGCCGATCCTCTCCGAGCTGGAGGTCCGCTCCGGCGGCTCCACCTCCGTGGACGTGACCCGCAAGGGGATCGACAAGGCCTACGGGATGCTGCGCCTCGGCGAGCAGACCGGCATCCCGCTGGACACCATGCTGTTCGTGGGAGACCGCCTCGATCCGGACGGCAACGACTACCCTGTGAAGACCCTCGGCATCCGCTGCCTCGAGACGGACGGGCCGGAGCAGACCGCCGGGATCATCGAGGACGTCATTGCGGACATCACCGCGGGGACGCGGATATGAGGGCCGCCGGCGGGCTCGCCGCCCTCGCCCTCGCCCTCGCGCTCGCCGCGTGCTCCACGCCCACCACCCGGATGATCAGCCAGCCCGGCCAGACCCTCGGCGGCGCGGAGGCACGCTACCTGCCGGCCTCCGAACCGAGGAGCGCCGATGGCTCCCTGATCCTCCAGTCGGCAACGGATCCCACCGGGCTGTCCATTGCGATCTCCTCCCTCCACTACGCTTCGGCCCCCGCCGTGGTCCTGGCCCCCACCACCTCGGATCCCGAGGCCCTCGAGCTGGCGGACAACAACGGCATCCCCGTGCTCGCGCTCCCCCCCGACGCCGCCGCCGAGCAGGAGGGTGCCGTGGCCCAGGAGGTGGCCCGGCTCGGAGCATCCCTGGTGCTGCCGGTGGGGATGGAGGCACCCGCCGAGGTGGTGAGCGCCACCGAGCTCGCCGGTGAGCCCGGCGCACTGAAGCTCCCGCCCGCCGCCGACGCCGCCCCGGCCAGCCCGTGGGTGGCGCTCGTACCCGATGAGGAGACCGCCGCCACGATCACCCCGCTCGCGGACCGCGAGGGCGGGATGGTGGTGGTGGCACCCGAGCCGCGCGCCTCCGGCGAGGCGGTGACGGCGCTGGCCGAGAACCCCGAGGCCACCGTGGTGGCGTTCGGCGAGGGGTTCCCGGACGAGGCGAACCTCACGTGGCAGGTGGACACCGCCCGCACCGGAGTCCGGCTGCCGGGCGGCGAGACGCAGACCATCGCCGACGGCAAGTTCTACGTGGCGCTCTACGGGCACCCCGGCGCCCCCGTGCTCGGCGTCCTGGGGGAGCAGGGCGTGGAGGCCACGGTGGCCCGGGCCGAGGAGCACGCCGCGATGTTCGACGACCTGACCGAGGCGACCACCGTCCCCAGCCTGGAGATCATCGTCTCGGTGGCCTCCGCCTTCCCCGGATCGGACGGCAACTACTCGAACGAGGTCCCCTCGTCCCACTTCATGCCGCTCATCGAGGCCGCCCACGAGCACGACCTGTACGTGATCATCGACCTCCAGCCGGGGCGCACCGACTTCCTCACCCAGGCCAAGCTGTACGAGGACCTGCTGCGCCTGCCGTACGTGGGGCTCGCCCTGGACCCGGAGTGGCGCCTGAAGCCCGACCAGGTGCACCTGCGCCAGATCGGCCAGGTGGAGGCGTCCGAGGTCAACCAGGTCACCGAGTGGCTC
The DNA here is from genome assembly GCA_964615555.1 of uncultured Actinomycetaceae bacterium. Classification (GTDB taxonomy): domain Bacteria; phylum Actinomycetota; class Actinomycetes; order Actinomycetales; family Actinomycetaceae; genus JAAZBW01. Next base: position 1,838 of record CAZTOM010000173.1, on the reverse strand, counting down.
GCGGACCTCACGCGGGAGCACAACCTGCCGCAGAAGCTGTTCATCCTCCACTCCTTCCGCACCTCGATGGTGCAGAACGTGGCCGAGCTCGACGTCTCGCGGCCCGAACTCGCCTACATGATGCACGTGGACGGCCAGGGTGGGCACCAGGCGAAGCACGGGACGTGGCGGGTGCTGCGGGACTACGCCTCCCAGATCCCGTACTGGGGGTGGAAGAACTTCTACGACGAGGACGTCCCGCGCATGATGACCCCGCAGGAGACCATGGACCAGGTGGATCCCACCCCGCTGCTCATCACCTACCAGTAGAGCGTTTACGATGATCCCCATGAATGCCACGCATGAGGATCCCCAGGGGGAGGACCTGCTCGAGGAGGAACTCGAACTCCTCTCTCTCGACCGCACCCGCGCCAGCGAGCACCAGCTCGCCGGTGGCGCGCCGCGGGACCTCGCCTGGATGTTCGTGGTGGGAGCCGTGATCGGGCTCTACGCCTCCATCCAATTGGTGCTCTCCGAGATGCTCCTGCTCGCCGACCCGAACGCGAACCTCGGGTGCGACATCAACCCGATCCTCGGCTGCGGCAGCTCCCTCACCCAGTGGCAGTCCCACCTGCTCCTCGGGCTCCCCAACGCGCTCGTGGGCACCGCCGTGTTCGGCCTGGTGCTCGGCGTGGGCGTCATGTTCCTCGCGAACGGCCGCGTGGCCCGCTGGTTCTGGCAGCTCATGAGCCTCGCGATCCTCGGCGGATTCGCGTTCGTGGCCTGGTTCGCCTACCAGTCGATGGCGAACCTGCGCACCCTGTGCCCCTGGTGCATGGTCACGTGGGCGATCGTGATCGTGCTCGGCTTCCAGGTGCTCGGGCGCGCCGCCCAGGCCGGCCACCTGCCCGTGGGGGCTGGCCTCGCCCGGGTCCTCCACCGTGAGCGCTGGCTGCTCACGATCGGGGCGTTCCTGATCATCATCATCGCGATCGCGATCTCGTTCCGCACCCAGCTCTCGATCCTGCTCGGCCTCTAGGGCCACCCCGCTGGGGGAGGACCCCTAGCCGAGCTTGGGGGAGCTGATGGAGGTGGGCACGAACGCCTCCCACCCCATCTCGCGAAGCGCCTCGCGCACGCGCTCGGTGGCGGCCTGTAGTTCCGAGCGGTCCGCGGCGCGCGCGTTGGACAGCGAGATCGCCGCCTGGTCCCACACCGGCATCACGTGCAGGTGCGCGTGGGGCACCTCGAACCCGGCCACGATGAGGGCGGCGCGGGGCGCGTCGAAGGCGGTGCGCTGGGCCCGCCCGATACGGCCGGCGACCACGGCGGCGTGGCCGAGCACGACGTCGTCGAGGTCGGAGAACTGGTCCACTGGCTCGCGGGGGACCACGAGCAGGTGACCGGGGGTGATCGGTTCGATGGTGGCGAAGGCGACCACCACGTCGTCGGCCCAGGCGAAGAGCCCGGGGATCTCCCCGGCGATGATCTTGGTGAAGACGGTGCTCATACCCCCATCATGCCGTGCGGTACGCTGGGGGGCATGAGGACTGGTCTGCTCCTTAGCTAGCCGCTCGAGTGCGAGCGGCGAACCTCCCTGCCCGGGAGGTTTTTTCATGCCTAGGAGGATCACACGCATGCGAGGTACCGATGACTGAGAACACCCCGGAATACCGCTACACCGCCACCATGGCGGAGCAGATCGAGCTGGCCTGGCAGGACCACTGGGAGCGCGAGGGCACCTTCCACGCCGACAACCCCACCGGTCCGCTGGTGGGGGAGAGGGCCGACCGCGAGAAGTTCTACCTCCTGGACATGTTCCCCTACCCCTCGGGCAAGGGCCTGCACGTGGGCCACCC
>CAZTOM010000172.1:1705-5427 GCA_964615555.1 uncultured Actinomycetaceae bacterium | reverse complement strand
CCCCGGCACCGCACGTTCTGGCCCACCATGGCCGGACCCAGTTGAGGGGAGCACAACGGAATGTCAACCAACCGTAGGGCCAGCGGTCACCGCCGCGGAGGGCCTGCCCAGAGAACACTGAGGAGAGCCACCGCGATCGCGGGCGTTTCCGCTCTCTTCTTCGCAGGGTCGATGTCGGCCGCCTTCGCCGTTGAGGGTGAGGCAGTGGACGAACCTGATGTCCAGATCGCCGAGGTCATGGAGCCCGTGGTCGAGGAAATCATCACGGAGCCCGCGCCGGAGCTCGCGCCAGAACCCGAGCCGGCTCCAGAACCAGAGCCCGCACCAGCGCCAGAGCCGGTGCAGGAGCCAGCCCCCGAGCCCGAGGTTGTCGAAGCCGCACCCGCTCCCGAAGCCGAGCCCGAACCCGGGGTGCCCGCGGACGAGGCTCCTGTAGTCGATGAAGCAGCCCCGGTCGAAGCCGAGCTGACGGACCAGGCCGCGGACGCCGTCGTCGAAGAAGGAGCGCCCGAACTCGAGGTACTCGCGTTCGAGATGGCACCGATGCAGACCAACGTCTGCGAGCAGCCCGGTAGCGTGGGCAAATTCGAGCAGCAGGAGAGCCAATACAAAGACTCCCCGAACCCCTATGCGCTCGACACCTACAGCTCCGGGAACGCCGGCAAGCTCTACACCGAGGGCGACTGGGTGCGTCAGTATGCGCAACTCAGCGGACTCCGGGCAGGTGCGAACCAGCTGGTGATCCAGTTCGGCTACCAGGACGGAGACACCATCGGCTATGACGATGCCCGATTCCTCACTGTGCTGGATGCCAACGGAAACGTGGTGGACGTGGATGCGACGGTCACCATCTCGAAGCCTGAAGGAGCCACCTACGGGACGGCGACGTTCAACTTCACGCTCCCTGAGGGTGTCACCCAGCCGATCTACTTCTTCTACTCAGTGCATCTTGCCAACTCGCTCGACTACTACGACCAGGGGCTGAAGGGCGCTGGCTACTACTCCGGGTCCTCGCTCCACACCGGAGTAGTGAACCTGAACTGCACCGGTCAGGGCACGGCATCGCTGCCGATTCCGGTGGGGCAGCTTGCGTGGGGCACCGTGATCGTGGACAAGGTGACCGTGCCGTCTAAAGCTCCGGACATGTTCTCCTTCAACATCTCTGGGGGAGGGTCCAGTCTGAACTTCCAGCTCGCCGACGAGACTCCGCCGTGGACGAGCCGCGTGGGCACCCACACCTTCACGGTGACGGAGACCGGCATCCCCGCTGGGTGGTCACTGACAGACATCGCCTGCACCAACACCACCGCGGAGTATGACCTCACCGCGGGCACGGCAACGTTCACCGTGATGGACACCAAGGACAGGAACCCGATCACCTGTACGTTCACGAACACGCGGACCTACGAGGACCTCGAGGTCATCAAGGACGGCACCACCACGTACCACGAGACCTATGACTGGTCGATCGAGAAGTCCGCGGAGAAGACGAACTTCACCGTGGGTGAGGACGGATCGGTCACGGTGGAGTACACGGTGGATGTCACCGAGAGTGACCCCGTGGTCTCGGAGGTCTGGACCCGGGGTGAGATCACGATTACCAACCCGAACGATGTTCCGGTGGAGCTGACCGGGATCACGGATGTGTATGCGGGCATCACATGTGACGTGCTCAACCCGCCGGCCTCTGTGCCAGAGGCCACCACCGAGGGTCCGGGCGTGGTCACGGTCCACTACGAGTGCGACCACAACGGCGTCCTCCCCGAGTCGCCGGGTGAGAACGTGGCAACGGTGACGTGGGACGCCACGGCCCTTCCTGGGACCTCTGGGACGGCTGAGGGTAAGGCGCTGGTAACGGTTGCCGAGCCCACCACCACGAACAAGACGGTCACCATCACGGATAACCAGATCGAGTTCGATCCCCCCTGGATCATCACCCACGGCGATGGCGAAGACGCCACCTACGACGGCGATTACACGGTCACGTACGCGGACGGCGTCTACACCGCCACCTACTCCCTCCCGTGGGAGGGCGGCAAGCCCGGAACGTGCAAGCCCTACACGAATATCGTGAAGGTGATCGGTGGCGGTGGCGAGGTTCTCGATGAGGACGAGGTCACCGTGACCGTCTGCGTCCCCCTCGTCTGGAAGGATGCCGAGGGCACCGTGGATGCCGTCTACGAGTGGACGATCGACAAGTCGGCAGCGCCGGCAGAGAAGGTCTACGACGAGAGCGGCTCGCACGCATTCGAATACACCGTGGTGGTCACCCCGGACGGACCGACGTACACGAACCACATGCTGACCGGAACCATCGAGCTCACCAACCCGGTGGGCGGCGAGACCGTCACGGGCATGCTCTCCGACTTCCTGGGTGAGGACGCGGGGGACTTCGCCTGCGACGTCACGGGGACCGATGGCGGCATGGTCACGATCGAGCCGGACGGCGTCACCCGGAAGTTCTCCTACGAGTGCGATCTCGGTGAGATGGAGTACCCGGTGGGCGAGGAGCCCGGCCTGGTGGTGAACACCGCGGTCCTCGTGTGGGGCCCGGAGGATGACCAGCAGGCGGTCAAGGGCACGGCCCAGGTGGGAGCGGATGACTGGATCATCAGCCCGATCGACGGAACCGTGTTCGTCTATGACGACTTCGCCACCGGAACCGACTACCTCATCGCCACGATCACGGCGCTCGAGGAGGGCGGATACGAGGTGGAGCTCGGCACCGAGCTCCCAGAGGGCGTAACTGAGCTCGCGTACACGGGCGATGGGCCGTTCACGTTCACCTACCTGGTTGAAAAGTCCGCCGCGCCCGGTGAGTGCGAATCGTTCACCAACTGGGCCTCCGTGGTGGGTGACGAGGAGACCCTGGATGAGGACGATGCCACAGTGGAGCTCTGCCTCCCGGTGGGCCTCCTCATCGAGAAGGACGCCGAGGCCACCTACACGAAGACGTTCAACTGGGACATCAAGAAGAACCTTGATTCGGTGAGCGGTGTTGTGGACGGTAAGGCGACGGCCGTGTTCGAGGTCCTCGTGACCGAGGAGGATCCGGGCATTACCGAGCTCGCCATGGAGGGTTCGGTCCTGGTGAAGAACCCCAACGCATGGTCGGTGGACGTGACCCTCGAGGACGTGCCTGCTATCGGCGGGGCTACCTGCACCCTGGATCAGACCCAGGTGACGGTGCCGGCCGCCGCGGACGGCAAGGACGGCGAGGTGTCGGTGGACTACACCTGCACATTCGACGATGACTTCGAGCTGGACGAGGACGCCACGCTGACCAACACCGTCACGGCCACGTGGACGGACTCGGGAGACGCGGAGCAGAGCCGCAGTGACTCGGCGACCGTGGCGTGGGACGTCACCAAGGTCAACGAGACCATCAACGTGGACGACTACTACAACGGCTCGGACGATGCGGACCACCTCGGCACCATCACGTGGTCGGCCACCGGCAAGGTGACCCGCTACGAGGTCACGAAGACCTTCGATGTTGCGCCGGGTACCTGTGAGACGGTGACCAATATCGCGGAGATCCGCGAGACGGGTCAGCAGGATGACGCCTCGGCCAGCGCCTGTGACTACCAGGAGCTGGATGTCACCAAGGAGATCGAGGCCTCCTACACGGAGACCTTCCTGTGGGACATCAAGAAGTCCTTGGTGGGCTACGACGTGGAGGCCGGCACGATCGACTACGACGTGGTCGTGACGCCGAAGGC
>CAZTOM010000172.1:0-1605 GCA_964615555.1 uncultured Actinomycetaceae bacterium | reverse complement strand
CCGGGCTCGATCGAGATCCTCGACGGCACCGTGACCTCCGCGGACTACACCGTGGTCGTCACCCCGGAGGGATCGGACATTCACGGCTACGAGATGTCCGGCACCATCACGGTGGAGAACCCGAACGAGTGGGAGAAGTCCTTCACGGTCACGGACGTCTACGACGGGATCGAGTGCACGGTGACGGGCGAGACCACGGTTCCGGCCGCCGTGGACGGCACGCCGGGCAAGGTGACGCTCGCGTACACCTGCACCTTCGGTGAGGGCTTCACGCACACCGATGGCCTGGAGAACGTGGCCACCGTGACGTGGACCCCGCTCGAGGGCGAGGGCACCGAGTCCGCGCAGGGCACGGCGCCGGTCACCTGGGAGGTGGATACCGAGATCCACAAGGTGGTCACGGTGACCGACATCTTCGAGGAGACCGAGACCGGGCTCGGCACCGTGGGCTACGACGAGGAGGGCGAGCTCTTCGCCACCCTCGCCGAGGACCTGGCTGACGACGATGCGTACTCGGTGGAGATCGTGGACGGCACGGTTGTCTACACCTACACCATGGCGCTCGATGTCACGGCGGACGGCGTTGGTGCCTGCACCACGTTCACCAACCAGGTGGAGATCACCGACGGTGACACCACGCTGGACGAGGACGAGTCCACGGTGGAGGTCTGCGCCGAGGACGACCTGGTGGTTGCCAAGACCGCCACGGGCGCCCTCACCCGGACCTACGACTGGACCATCGAGAAGACCGCGGTGGACAACGTGGACACCATCAAGACCGGCGAGAAGGTCTCCTTCCCGTACACGGTCACGGTGACCCCGGATGGCTACACCGACTCCGCGTGGACGCTCGAGGGCTCGGTCACGGTGAACAACCCGAACGAGTACAAGGACGTGGAGGCCAGGATCACGGACGTGGTCTCGGACGAGGCGTGGACGTGCTCCTTCGAGTCCGACACCGTCACCATCGCCGCCGGTGAGTCGGTGACCCTGCCGTACACCTGCATCCTCGCCGAGGGCGTGGAGCCGGAGCTCGAGGGCACCAACACGGTGACCGTGGAGTGGACGGCGGAGGACGGCACGGTCCAGAGCGCCGACTTCGAGATCGGCTACGAGCTCACCATCACCGAGGTCCACAAGACCGTCACCATCACGGACGACGTTCTCACGGACAACCACCCGGCGACGACGCTCGGCACCGCCACCTGGAACGCTGAGGGTACGCCCACGGTGTTCGAGTACACGGTGGACGCCTGGAAGTACTCCGTTGGCAAGCACACCATCGAGAACCGTGCCTGCATCGAGGAGCTCGAGGTCTGCGACACCGAGACGGTGGACTACGAGGTGGCCCCGCCGCCGAAGATCCCGCCGACCGGCGCCAACACGGTGCCCCTGGGCGCCACCGCCCTCGGAATGCTCCTCCTCGGAGGCGCGGGCGTGGCACTCGGAGCACGCCGCCAGCGGGCATAGCCGCTAGGCACACATCGCCCCCAGGCCCAACGGCCTGAGCGATAACGGGAGGGGCGGTCACCGCAAGGTGGCCGCCCCTCCGGCGTCCCCCACCCTTATTTCCCCGATAAACTCCAGACAATTCGCCGGGACGCG
>CAZTOM010000171.1:0-5427 GCA_964615555.1 uncultured Actinomycetaceae bacterium | reverse complement strand
GTAGGTGTCCGCGTCGTAGATCGGCGCGTGGGCGGCGTCCAGGAGCGCGGGCGGGAGCTCGTGGATCTCGGCAATCGCACGCCCCAACTCTGCGGTTGGTCCCGGCCCGGCCTCGAGGCTCGCGGGGTCCAGCGGGCGGCCCGGCAGTTCGCGGTACACCACCATCCGATTGCCCGTGGGGAGCTCGGTGGCGCCCTCGGGACGCGCGACGTCGAAGCCGATGCGGTCCTCGCGTAGCGCGATGTCGAGCTGCTGCAGGATCGGAAGCTCGGAATCAAGTGCGGTGGAGGCCGCCGGGTGCAGCGCTGCCTGCGCGATCCAGTGGTGGCCCTTCGCGTCCAAGAGGCCGCAGTAGCGGTAGTCGGAGGTCGCGAACTGGGGTGCGCGGGTCGCCACGATGTCGAGCCCGCGCACCGCGGAGGTGGCGAGGGCTGCAAGCTGGAGCGACGGTTTGTGGGCCACGCCCCCACGTTACGCGAGAGTGGTGACAGTTGTTGAGTACGCCGCACGGATCGGGATGCCAGACCCCGGGACCGTCCGGCACCAGCCCTCGTCAGTCGAAGACGGCGACGAGCCGCCCGCTCACCTCTCCACGAGCGAGCCGGTTCAACCCTTCGGGGATGTCATCGAAGGTGATGTGCTCCGCGGGGATGGACAGGGCACCCGTCTCGATCAGGTGGATGACATCGGCGAGATGCTCCGGGTCACCCACGGGGGTCGCGCCCCGGAGTTCCACAGCGCGCGAGATGAGGTCCATCGCGCTGAGCTCCAGCTCGGGTTTGCCCAGCCCAACCAGGACAACTCGTCCGCGGAACCGCACCGCCTTCAGCGCGCCTGCCGTGGTGGTGGAGAATCCTGCGAAGTCGACGACGACGTCGAGGTCACGTCCCTCGAGCTCGCTCACGTCATGCACAAGGTCCGTCACGCCGATGGCCCGCGCTGACTCCCAGACCTCCTCACGGGGCTCGACTCCCACCACGCTCGCCCCCTTGGCAAGAGCGATGCCGGCGCCAGTGAGGCCGAGGCCGCCGAGCCCGACGATTCCGACGCGATCGCCCTCCTTCACCTCACCCATGACGACGACACCCGCGTACGAGGTGTTCCCCGCATCCGTTGCGGCCGCTGCCTGGGCCCACTCCACGGATTCGGGCACGCGGACGAGAGCGGCGGCGGTGAGTAGGATGTACTCGGCATACGCACCGTCGCGGGTGATCCCCGGGGAGTCGGTCGCCGTGGCGACGGCGGCAACGCGATCTCCCACGTCCCAACCTTCCACGCCCTCACCGATGCCCTCGATGATTCCGGCAGCCTCGTGGCCGAGGATCACTGGAAATGGGATCTGGAACGGGAAGATTCCCTGCAGGTACGCCACATCGCTGTGACACAGGCCCGAGGCCATGACGCGCACCAGGACCTGGCCCGGACCGGGCGTCGGCGCCGGCACATCATCCTGACGTAGCTGCGCACCAACCTCGTCCAGTAACCATGCCCTCATGCCGTACCTCCTGAATCGTCGTCGTGGGAGTGTCTTCCCGCAGTGGCCTGATTTCAGTATGTCAGTGCCATCTCCGACTCGCTGGGGTTTGGCGATTCTGCAGTGACCTCCCAACATCCCGTGGAGGAGGGAGCCAGTTGTCCACAGTCCGTGGACACGTCTGGCGGACGGGCTCCTGCGCCCGGTAACCTCGGCCGCAACAGGGGGCCCGCGAGGCTCCAACGTTCACGTTGGGGGCAGGATGAACGAGGCACTCGCCGCGCTCGAGACCGAGGTCCGGGAGCTTGCGCGCCGCCGTGGGGTGGACCCCGCCCACGATGCAGGCGCCACCCGCCGTTTGGTGGAGGAGGCGGTGGCGGACTGGGATGACCGGTCGATCGCCGGGCTGGTGCCCCCGCTCCCCAACACGGATGATGCCTCCCGCCACCTGATGGACACCGTGGCGGGCTTCGGGCCGCTCCAGAGGTACCTCGATGACCCGGGCGTGGAGGAGATCTGGGTCAACGGACCTGACCAGGTGTTCGTGGCCAGATCGGGCCGCCCGGAGCTCACGCCGGTGATGCTGGACCACCAATCGATCAAGGACCTGGTGGAGCGGATGCTGCGCAGCTCGGGGCGGCGGATCGACATGTCCCAGCCGTTCGTGGACGCCGCCCTGCCTGGGGGCGAGCGGCTCCATGTGGTGATCCCACCCGTGACGGGGGCCTTCTGGTCCGTCAACATCCGCAAGTTCATTGCACGCATGCGATCGCTGGACGAACTGGTTGGGGCTGGCTCCCTCACCCGTGAGGCCGCGGACTTCCTGCACGCCTGCGTGGTGGCCGGGTTCAACATCCTCGTCTCGGGGGCCACTCAGGCTGGCAAGACCACGCTCGTGGCGGCACTCGCTGCCGCGATCCCCGCCTCCCAGCGGGTGATCACCTGCGAGGAGGTGTTCGAACTCAACCTCGCGAACCGGGACTGCGTCTCCATGCAGTGCCGCCAGCCCAACCTCGAGGGAGCCGGGGAGATTCCGCTGCGGCGGCTCGTGAAGGAGGCACTGCGGATGCGGCCGGACCGGCTCATCGTGGGGGAGGTGCGGGAGGCGGAGGCCTTCGACCTGCTCATCGCGCTGAATTCCGGTTTGCCCGGCATGTCCACCATCCACGCGAACTCCGCCCGTGAGGCGGTCACCAAGCTCTCCACCCTCCCCCTGCTGGCCGGTGAGAACGTCTCGGCAGGATTCGTGACGCCCACCGTGGCCCAGGCCCTGGACGTGGTGGTCCACCTGGACCTGGACCGGGCCGGGCGCCGGTCCGTGCGCGAGGTGATCGGCGTGACCGGGCGCGTGGAGGGGGCCACGATCGAGACGGTCGGCCTGTTCGAGCGCCGGGAGGGACGCCTGGTGCGCGCCGGCACGTGGCCCGGTTCCACGGACAGGTTCGAGCGCGCGGGTGTGGACCTCGCGCTGGTCCATGGGAGGTCCGAGTCGTGGGAGTGATCGTGGGCCTCACGCTCGGCGCGGGCGTGCTGCTGATCTGGTTGTCCTTCTTCCCGGAGGCGGAGGACCGCGGCTCTCCCCGCGCAGACCGGATCCGCGACCAGTTGGTCCAGGCCGGCTGGCCCGGGGTGGGGCCCGGAGCGTTCCTCGCGCTCTCCGTGATGGTGGGCTTGGTAACGGCGATCGTGGCGGCCGTGCTCACGGGCTCCTTCGCGATCGGCGGGGCCTTCGGGGTGATTGCATCCCTCCTCCCCACCGCGGTGGTGCGCTCCCGCGCGGCCAAGCGCCGCACCGTGTTCCACGATCTGTGGCCCGAGGCGATCGAGGACATGCTCTCCGCGGTGCGGGCCGGGATGTCCCTCCCGGAGGCGCTGGGTTCCCTCTCCGAGCGCGGGCCCGAACCCATGCGCGAGCACTTCGGCGCCTTCGCCGCCGACTACGCGATCACCGCGCGGTTCGACGAGTCCCTGGACCTCCTGAAGGAGCGCTTCGCTGATCCCGTGGCGGACCGGGTGGTCGAGTCCCTCCGGATCACCCGGGAGGTGGGCGGCACCGACCTGGGCGCCACCCTGCGCTCGCTTGCCACCATGCTGCGGGCAGACATCCGCACCCGCGGCGAGCTGCGGGCGCGCCAATCCTGGACGGTAAACGCCGCACGGCTTGCCGTGGCGGCACCATGGGCGGTCCTCGCCCTGCTGGGGACCCGCACCGACGCGGCCGCCGTGTTCGACTCGGCGCTCGGCGTCCTCGTCCTCACCGGCGGGGGAGTGCTGAGCGCGCTCGCGTACTGGCTCATGATCCGGATCGGTGCCCTCCCCGAGGACCGGAGGGTGCTGCGGTGAGCAACTGGATGATCGGCGTGCTGATCGGGTCCGTGGGCGGGCTCGGCTTCTGGCTGATCGCATGGACCTGGTCCCGCCGCCGCATCACCCTCGCCGAGCGGGTGGCTCCCTACGTGCGCGAGCGGCCCCGCGGTTCCCGGCTCCTCGCCGCCACCGAGCCCTCCGCATTCGGTCCCCTCGGGACCGCCGTGCGCCCGCTGCTGAAGGACCTCTCGCGGGCGCTTGAGAGGTTCGGCTCCTCAGAGGACTCCATCCGCTCCCGGCTGCGTCACGCCGGCCGGACGATCTCCGTGGAGCAGTTCCGCCTCGAGCAGGTGGCCTGGGGGAGCGTGGGCGCCGGGGTGGCCCTCGCGATCGCGCTCGCGATCGCCGCACGGGGCGGCAGCCTCGGTGCCGGAGTGGTGCTGGTGGCAATCGGCGCAGCCACCGGGGCGCTCGGGGCGGACTACCTCCTCTCCCAGGCGGCCAGGCGGCGCACCGAGCAGATCCTGCGCGAACTCCCGGACATCGCCGAACTGGCCGCGCTCGCGGTGGGCGCGGGCGAGAGCCCGATGCGGGCCCTGGAGCGGATCTCCCGGATCTCCACCGGGGAGCTCTCCGGCGAGTTCGAGGACGTGGTGGCCCGCACGAAGACCGGGGTCCCCTTCACCCGCGCCCTCGAGGAGCTCTCCGCGCGCACCACCTCCCCGGAGCTCGCCCGCTTTGCCGACGCCATCGTGGTGGCCTCCGAACGCGGCACCCCGCTCGCCGCCGTCCTGCGCGCCCAGGCTGCCGATATCCGGGAGGCCGCCCGCGCCCACCTGATGGAGGTGGGTGGCACCAAGGAGATCGCGATGATGGCGCCGGTTGTGTTCCTTGTGCTCCCCATCACCGTGATCTTCGCTCTGTTCCCAGGCCTCGCAGTCCTGCAGGTCGGTCTATGAAAACAGGAAGGAAACGCAATGGAACGTCTCGAGAGGCTCTGGGTGGCCCTCCGCTCCTGGCTCGCCGACGACGAGCGGGGCGACGTCCCCGGCTGGGTGATGGTGACCCTCATGACGGCCGGGCTCGTGGCCCTGATCTGGGCACTGGCCGGCGACGCGCTCGCGGGCCTGTTCGGGCAGGCGATCGACCGGGTCACCGGCGCCGGCTGACCCCCGCTCCGGCTGTGGCAAGGCGAGTGGGGCGCCTGCCAGCCGAGCCCGCTCCGCGGCGGGGCCCACCTGCCCTGGCTGTGGCGGGCGAGCGCGGCTCGGCGATCGCCGAGTTCGTGATGGTGGGCGCGCTCGTCATCCTCATCTTCGTCTCGCTCGTCCAGCTCTCGCTCGCCCTGTACGTGCGTAACATCCTGCAGGACTCGGCCGCCGAGGGTGCCCGCTATGGCGCCGCGGCCGGCGCGGGCCCGGCCGCCGCGGTGGAGCGCACGCGCTACCTCATCACGGCCGCGCTCCCCGCCGCCTACGCCAGCGGCGTCAGCGCCTCCCACGTCTCCTACGACGGCGTGGCCACCATCCGCGTGGACGTCACCGCCGCCCTGCCCGTGGTGGCGCTTGTGAACCTCGGCCCCACCGTGAGAGTCTCCGCCCACGCGATCGACGAGGACGGCCTCCCATGACCGCCCTCCACCACGT
>CAZTOM010000170.1:0-5441 GCA_964615555.1 uncultured Actinomycetaceae bacterium | reverse complement strand
GACGGGCGCCTCCACGCGGTCGGCACCGAGCGCACCGATGGCGTCCTGGATCGAGGGGGCGGGCGTCTCATCATCCCGGGCCTCGTTGGCGCCGGCCGTCCGGGGCGGCACGATCCCGGCCCCGTGCGCAGAGATCTCCTCCGGCTCGGGGATGTCGGTGCCAGCCTCGGGCTCGGGCTCGTCGGTATCTGCCTCGTGCTCGTCGGTACCTGCCTCGCGCTCATCGGTACCAGCCTCGCGGGGCGGAACGATGCCCGCTCCGTGCGCGGCTCCTGCGGCGTCCCGGTCCTCTGCGGCGCGGGCGGCTGCGGCGGCGAGGGCGTCGGGAACGATCCCGGCCCCTGCCCCTGCCCCGGCGGCTGCGAGGGACTCGCTGCGATCCGGAACCTCGGCCGCGTCCCCATGCTCCGGCGCCTCGGATGCGGGCGGCGCGAAGCGGGAGGAGGCCGGCGAATCCGGGGTGATCTCCGGGGACTCCTCCACGTAGCGCAGCGCGCGGAAGCGCTCGGGTGAAGCCACCCCGGGGACGATCCCGGCACCCACGGTGCCGCCGGTGGTGGCAACCGGTCCGCCCTCGCCGAGGCGCGGGTCTGCGGCCCGGCGCTTGCGCTCGAGTTCGCGCAGCTGGCGGCGGGTGAGGCGGCCCTCCGGCATGTCCTCCGTGACGGGGATGGCGGCCGTGTCCGTGATGTCGGAACTGGCCATCCGGTCCGCCTTCACGCGGGACTCCTGCTGGGCCTTCGCGGTGTGGCGGCGCGCCATGTCGTAGGCGAGGACACCGATGCCGAGGAGGAGCAGGATTCCGCCGGCGATCAGGGCGGGCTCCAGTTAGGGGGTGGAGAGCTCGCGGGGCCAGGACAGGGAGAGCTCGGGGGCCGCGGCGGTGCCGTCAGTGGCGGCGAGCAGGGTCACCTGACCCGGATCGGGGGTGATCTCGACTACCAGCTCGCCGGTGCCCGGCAGGGTGTTGCGCCAGATGTCCGCCTCGGAAGGATCGGGGACGGTGGAATCGCCCTCGGTCGTGGAGACGGCTAGGTCGTTCCAGTCCTCCAGACCGGTCACGCGGGTCACGGCGGCGCCGTCCACCCAGGCCTCCACGTCGGAGGTGGGGGCGAAGGCGAGCACGATGGGCAGGTCCTCCTCCGGCGCTGTGGCACGGAGGGTCACCGTGTCTGCCACGAGACCGAGGACGCCCGGTTCCACGAGCACGACCGGGCTCTCGGGTGCGGGCATGGTGGCGGTCACGGTGTCGGAGGGGCGCCAGATCGTCGCGGACGCCACTCCGAGCGCAGCCGCCACGAGGCCGAGCAGCACCAGCAGGGTGCCGAGGATTCTTCGGATCACGTGGTTCCTATCGTTCGCAGTACAACATGCCAGATTACGGCCTCTTCGGCTTCCTGACGCGCTTTGTGTCCCGTTACACATTCGTTACCTGGTTGATTGGATAGGCTTCAGGCGGGCAGGAACGGATGAGGGAGGCGGCAGATGGCCGAGGAATTCACCACGGTGATGCGCGGATACGACCGCGCCCAGGTAGACGAGCGGATGACCGCACTGAACGGCTCGCTCGCAGACGCGCGCTCGGAGGTCACGGCCCTCGACGAGCGCGTGATGCGGCTCGAGTCGGAGCTCGCCGAGGCCCGCTCGGAGCTCTCCGAGCGTGAGCGCCCCACCTACGCCGGACTGGGCACCCGCCTCGAGCTGATGCTGCGCACCGCCGAGGAGCAGGCCGCAGAGCTGGGTGAGAAGTCCCGTGCGGACTCCGAGCAACTGATCCAACGCGCCCAGGCCGAGGCGGACCGGGTCCGCAGCGAGGCCGATGAGTACGCCGCCACGGTTCGCCAGCAGGCCGAGACCGAGAGCGAGGACAGGCTCGCCGCGGCCCGCGCCGAGGCAGAGACCATCCTGCAGAACGCCCGCTCCCGGGCCGAGGAGATGGTGGCTTCCGCAGAGCGGGAGGCGGCCCGGCAGCGCAGCGAGGCGGAGGCAGAGCTGGAAACCGAGCGGGCAATCCTCGCGGCTGACCTCTCCTCCCTGCGCGCCACCACCGAGCGGGAATTGCTCGAGCTCCAGCAAGAGCACGCCGAGCAGCGCGAGGCCGAGCGGGAGGAGCTCGAGGCGGAGATCTCCCAGCTTCGGCGGGACTCGGAGGCACGGGCCGAGGAAACCGTCTCGAAGGCGGAGTCGGATGCCCGCGCGGTGCGCGCGGCCCTCGAGAAGGAGCTCGCGCTCGCACGCGAGCTCTCGGAGAAGAACCACGCGGAGCGGATCGCAGCCGTGAAGACCTCCATGGAGGACCTCGTGGACCGGGCCCGGGGACAGGCCAAGGAGGCCGAGCAGCGGCTCGCCGAGGCCCTCGACCGCGCGGCCACGGTGCGCCGCGAGGCGGACGAGTCAGCAGCAGCCGCCCTGGGGGAGGCCCGCGCCAGGGCCGAGGAGGTGCTCTCCCTCGCCCGCACGGACGCGGACAGGTTGCGCAACGTGGCGGAGGCCGAGGCCGAGCTCGCGCGCTCGGACGCCCAGGCGAAGGTGGACGAGCTCACGCGCCAGCAGTCCTCCATCTCCGCCTACCTGGACGAGATGAAGGCCGCCCTGGGCATCGGTGGCGAGCAGCGCTCCGACGAGCACCACTCCGATGAGCACCACTCCGACGACCAGCACTGGGACGAAGGGCAGGACGAGCGCCCGGAGCAGCACTGGGACGAAGGGCCGGGCGAGAACCCGGAGCACCACGGGCCGGGCGAGAACCCGGAGCACCACGGGCCGGACGAGCGCCCGGAGCACCACGGCGGCCACTGATGGAGTGGCGCGAGGAGAGGACCCGGGCGGCACAGGAGCACGCGGCGGCACTGGAGCGACGCCGTCGGACCGAGAGTGAGGCGGCCCAGCGGATGCTGGACCAGTTCACCCAGGCGGCCCTCGCGGCGGACCTGCCCACGGAGGTGTTCGTGGTGCGCGGGTTCGGGGGGCGCGGGCGCGCCCGAACGGAGGTGGAGGGCTGGCTGCTGCGGCGTGACGGCACGATCGGGCTCGGCACGGACGGCCGGATGTACCGCCTGACCCAGGACCTCTCGCTGCTGGACCGCTTCCGCACCGTCAGCCCGGAGGCGATCGACCCGCCGCGGGTGATCGGCGCGGGCGGCCGGGACGGGGACTCGATCGCACTCGAGACGGTGCTGGACCGGCTCCTCCCCGGCTGGAAGGACCAGGGGCAGCCGGACGCTCCCCCACCGGGTCAGGGCTAACGCGTCAGCCCCGCACCCGCGAACGCCTCACGCACAGACCCGCACCCGCATAACTCCCGGGCTACTCCCTCACGGCCCGCTCCCAGAGGTCCCGTAGCGCACGCGCCACGGCCTGTGGGTCCTCGATCGCGGCCAGGTGGCCGGCCTCGGGGATCTCCACCACCTCGGTTTCCAGGGCCTCGGCCATGGCGCTGGCGGAGTCGGCGGAGGAGACGGCGTCGTCCTCGCCGCGCACCACGAGCGCGGGGATGTCGAGGGAGCGGAGGACGGAGAGGCGTTCTGGGCGGGCCGCCATCGCCCGCTGGGACCAGGACACCCCGGCGGCGGGCGCGTCCGCGTACCACGGCTCGAGGCGGGCCACCAGGTCCTCCCGCTGGTTCATGGTCACCTCGGAGACCATGTTCGGGATGGTGGGCGTGAGGAGCACGCCCGGCGGGGTGCCCTGCTCCACGGACTCGGCCATCTTGGTCCGGTCGGCGATCTTCTCCTCGCCGTCGGCCTCGCCGGCGGTGTCCAGCAGGCCGATCCCGGCGAGCCGGGATGGGAAGAGCTCGGCGAACGCCATCGCGGAATAGCCCCCGATGGAGACGCCCGCGAGCACGATCCTCTCCACCCCCAGGGTGCCCAGCGCCTCCGCGATCCCGCGCGCGTAGGTCTCGAGGGCCGGCTCCTCGGGCTCCCCGAGCGCGTGGGCGAGGGCCACCGGGTCCGGGGAGGCCCCGAATCCGGGCGGGTCCACCACCACCACGGGCAGGTCCCGCAGCAGGTCCTGGACGTCCCGGTAGAAGCGCGCGTCCAGCGGGAATGGCGGCAGGAGCACGAGCGGCGTCTCGGTGGGGCGGTGGTCATAGTGCAGCGCGATCTCGGCCATGCCCCCACCCTGCCACCGCGCCGCCCCGGCGGCATCCGGAACCGCTCCCTCGCCCGCGCACCGCCTGCCCGGCCGCGCCGCCCCGGCGGCATCCGGAACCGCTCCCTCGCCGTGCCTACACTTGGCCCCGTGGACATTCCCCTCTCCGACCTCGACCTCCCGGATGTCTTCCGCGCCCTCGACCTCGTGGGCATCGTGCTCAACGGCATCCTCGGCGGGATGGTGGCGCGCGCACACAAGCTGGACATCATCGGCTTCATGACCCTCGCCATCGTGGCCGCGCTCGGCGGCGGCATGATGCGCGACGCCCTCCTCATGGTGGGCCCACCCCTCGCCCTCGAGGACCCCTGGTATATCCCCGCCGCCGTGATCGCCGCGATCGTGGCGTGGATGATCCCGTTCCAGACCCGCGCCTGGCGCATCTCCTCCGGCGTCCTGGACGGCCTCGTGATCGGCGTGTGGGCGGCCACCGGCACGGTCAAGACCCTCACGCACGGCTTCGCGTGGCCCCCGGCGATCCTCCTGGGCGTCATGACGGCCGTGGGCGGTGGCATGCTCCGCGACCTCATGGTGGGCCGCATCCCCGCCATCTTCGGCGGCTCCCACCTCTACGCCACGTCCGCGCTGCTCGGCTCGTTCGTGGCGCTCGGCTTCTTCCGCGTGGGGCTGCCCAACATCGGCCTCATCGTCTCCGCGCTCGTGGCGTGCGGCTTCTTCCTGCTCTCCCGCTGGTTCCGCTGGAAGCTCCCCCAGGGCGGCGAGGACCTCGGCCGCGCCCTGTCCTCCACCGAGTGGCTGCGCCGCCGCTCCCGGGGCGACGACGCCGATCCCGCCCGCTCCTGACCCTCGCCCCCCGCCGGGCTCACCTGCCCCGCGGCGGGCCTTGGTGCCAGCCCCCGGGCGACGCCGCCTCACCAGCCGCGTCTGCGCGCCTGGTTCCAGCAGCCCGAGTGCCAGTGCCGACGCTCGGCGAGCGCCGCGTCCGCCCCGAACAGGTGGTCCTCGCTCCAGGCGACGACGTGCCTCACCCCCACCTGGATGGTCCCGTTGCACCCGGGGCAGGTGTACGTCTTCTCCGCGGTGACCGTGCGCACCGTGAAGGACTGCCCGCCGGCCCGGCTCTCCCGCCGCACCCCGCCCATGGCCCTCTCCAGGTCCAGTTCCGGGTGGGGCGCCCCGTAGGGGCGCTTTCGACCCTTCCTCACACTCCCTCAGTCCTCCCGCGCTCTGCCGCGCCGACCGGTGAGCCCGGACCACATGCCGCGGCCGCGCGCGGCCCGCTCGGCGCGCGCGGCCCGGCCCCGGCGCTGGGTGGCGGCGCGCTC
>CAZTOM010000169.1:0-5477 GCA_964615555.1 uncultured Actinomycetaceae bacterium | reverse complement strand
GGTGGTGACCGGCGACGTGACCCAGGTGGACCTGCCCAGCGGCGTGCGCAGCGGGCTGAAGGTGGTCCAGGAGATCCTGGACGGCATCGAGGACGTGGCCTTCTGCCGCCTCACCTCCGCGGACGTGGTGCGCCACCGCCTCGTGGGCGAGATCATCGATGCCTACGAACGCTGGGACCAGCGCCAGGTGGGCCGGCACGGGGAGAGGCACGGGGACCGGCACGGAGAGAGGCGATGAGCACCGAGATCCTGAACGAGTCCAGCCACGATGTGGAGGGTGAGGAATTCGCCTCACTCGCCCGGTTCGTCCTGGACCGCCTCCACGTCCACCCGCAGGCGGAGCTGTCCATCACGTTCGTGGAGCCGGACGTCATGGAGGAGCTGCACGTGCGCTGGCTGGACCTGCCCGGCCCCACGGACGTCATGAGCTTCCCCATGGACGAGCTGCGGCCCGGCCGGGAGGGACGGCCCTCCGAGCCCGGCATGCTCGGGGACATCGTCATCTGCCCGGCGGTGGCAGCCACCCAGGCGCGCACCGCCGGACACTCCACGGTGGAGGAGATGCTGCTGCTCGCCGTCCACGGGATCCTGCACCTACTCGGCTTCGACCACGCCGAGAAGGAGGAAGAGAAGGAAATGTTCGACCTGCAGCGCTCCCTGCTGCTCCAGTTCCTGGCAGGCCGCTGATGGAGGGCCTGATATCCGGCACCCCCATGGCATTCCTCGGGGTGCTGGGGGTCATCGGGGTGGTGGTGGGATCCGTGCTCTCCGCGGCCGAGTCCGCACTGCACCGCCTCACCCGCTCCCACGTGGCGGAGATGCGCCAGGAGGGCCGCCCCCGGGCGGAGACCTGCATGCGACTGCTCGGGCGGCGCACCGAGGTGGTGCTCGGCACCGGCTTCGCCCGCCTCGTGGCCGAGCTCACCGCCGCCGTGGCCATCACCCTGCTGATCGCGGACCTGCTCCCCACCTGGTGGGGGGTCCTACTCGCCTCCGTGGCCGCCTGCGCCGTGCTGGTGACCCTCGTCATGGGGGCCACCCCACGCGAGTTCGGGCGCCGCAACCCCGGCAGCCTCGTGCACGGGCTCGCCCCCGTCCTCTCCCTGCTCGGCTACCTGGCCCGCCCCTTCGTGGCCATGACCTCCCGCCGCTCCCGCGAGGCGGAGCTCACCCTGGAGGAGCGCGAGCAGGCCGCCGAGGACCTGCGGGACATGGTGGACCTCGTCTCCGAGTCCGAGCACATCGAGGACAACGAGCGGGAGATGCTCCACTCCGTGTTCGAGCTCGGCCGCACCCTCACCCGTGAGGTGATGGTCCCGCGCACGGACATGATCACCATCTCCGCGGACACCACGCTGGACAAGGCGCTCGCGCTGTTCGTCCGCTCCGGCTTCTCCCGGGTGCCCGCGATCGGGGAGAACGTGGACGACGTCCAGGGGATCATCTACCTGAAGGACGCCCTGCGGGCCTCCCGGCGCCCCAACTCCGCAGACATCCGGGTGGCGGACGTGATGCGCTCGGCGCGCCTGGTCCCGGAGATGAAGCTCGTGGACGAGCTCATGCGGGAGATGCAGACCGAGCTGTTCCACATGGCCATCGTCATCGACGAGTACGGCGGCGTGGCCGGCCTGGTCACCATGGAGGACGTGATCGAGGAGCTCGTGGGCGAGGTGCAGGACGAGCACGACGGCCACCTCCTGGAGGTCCAGCCGCTCGAGGACGGCACCTTCCGCATCCCCGCCCGCCTCCCCGTGGACGACCTGGGCGACCTGTTCGACCTCGACCTCGACGACGACGACGTGGACACCGCGGGTGGCCTCCTCGCCAAGGCGCTGGGCCGGGTCCCCATCGAGGGTGCGGAGGCGCAGGTCCACGGCCTCAGCCTCCTGGCGGAGCGCGCCGGGGGACGGCGCCGCCAGATCGTCACCATGCTCGTCTCCAAGGCCCCCGAGGCCCCGGTCGAGGAGGAGGACGAGTGACCATCTCCGAGTGGCCGGAGGACTTCCGCGCCGGGTTCGTGGCCGTGGTGGGCCGCCCCAACGCCGGAAAGTCCACCCTCACCAACGCCATGGTGGGGGAGAAGATCGCCATCATGTCCGACAAGCCGGAGACCACCCGCCGCGCCATCCGCGGAGTGGTCCACCGCGAGGGCGGCCAGTTGGTGCTCGTGGACACCCCCGGCCTCCACCGCCCCCGCACGCTCCTGGGCAAGCGCCTGAACGAGATGGTGCATGAGTCCCTCGGGGACGTGGACGCCGTGCTCGTGTGCCTGCCCGCGGACGAGGAGGTGGGCCCGGGCGACCGCTACGTCACGGAACTCGCCCACGCAGCCCGCGCACCCGTCGTCGCCGCCGTGACGAAGACTGACCGGGTGAAGCCGGACGCGCTGCTCGCCAAGCTCGCCGAGGTGGGGGAACTCGCGGACTTCGCCGCGATCGTGCCCGTCTCCGCGCCCTACGGCTCCCAGGTGGAGGACCTCGTGGAGGTGCTCCTGGAGCAGATGCCCCCCTCCCCGCCGCTCTACCCCACGGGACACGTGACGGACGAGTCAGAGGAGACCCGGATCGCCGAGCTCATCCGCGAGGCCGCCCTCGAGGGCGTGCGCGAGGAGCTGCCCCACTCGATTGCGGTCACCATCACCGAGATGCAGGAGCGGGCCAGCGGGGTCCTCGCGATCTACGCCTCCATCGTGGTGGAGCGGGAGAGCCAGAAGGGGATCGTGATCGGACGCGGCGGTGGCCGCCTCAAGCAGGTGGGCACGCGCGCCCGCCACGAGATCGAGGCCATGCTGGGGCGGCGCGTCTACCTGGACCTCCACGTGCGCGTCCTGCAGGACTGGCAGAAGGACCCCAAGCAGCTTGGCCGCCTCGGTTTCTGAACGCCTCCGGCGCGCCTGGCGCCGGCTCGTGCCCGCGGTCCTCGCCGGCGCCGCCCTGACCATCGGGATCTCCCTCCTCGGCGCCCTCCTCGGCCCTTCGTGGCACCCGCGCCCCTACGAGCCCCTCGTCCCGGTGGCCTCCGACACCGCGATCGGCGGGGACGCCTCCGCCCCGTCCGTGGGCACCTATCCGACGACGGCGGAGCTCGCCGAGCTCGAGATCTCACCGGGCGTTGTGGTCACCGTGCAGGTCCACGCGCCCGTTGGCGCCCCGGGTCCCCTCCCGGCCGTGGTGTTCCTCCACGGCGCCGGCACGGCGGACCACACCGGGTTCGCCGCGCAGGGGGACGCCCTCGCCTCCGCCGGGATCGTGGCGGTGGTGCCGGACAAGCGGATGGACACCTACTCCACCGCGCACCGGGACTACGTGGCCTCGGCCGCGGACTACCACCGCTCCGTGGAGTTCGCCGCCTCCCTCCCGATCGTGGACCCGGCCCGGGTGGGGGTCTACGGGGAGTCGGAGGGCGCCTACATCGCCCCGATCGTGGCCACCGAGCACGGGGGCAGCTCCTTCGTGGTGCTCGTCTCCGCGCCCGTGGTGCCGCCCCGCCAGCAGGCCGCCTACGCCGTGCACACCTACCTGGACGCCACCGGGGTACCGGAGCCGCTCTTCCGCCTGATCCCGCGCGCGCTCGGCGGTGCCTTCCCGTTCGGGGTGGTGGACTACGCGGACTTCGATCCGCAGCCCTACCAGCAGCGCCTCACCCAGCCCCTGCTCGTGGTCTACGGCACAGGGGACAACTCGATGCCGCAGGCGCAGGGAGCGGCCCAGTTGATCGGGGACGCCGCCGTGGCGGGCAACCACCACGTGACGGTGCGCTACTACGCGGGGGCCAACCACGGGATCCGGATCGGGACCAGCGAGGGGCCGCTCGCACCCGGGTTCACCCGTGACCTCGCGCAGTGGGTGAACGGGCTGCCGGACTCCGCCGCCGCCGAACCCCAGATCGCCGGTGCCCGCCCCAACCAGTACATCTGGGCCGAGCAGCCGCCGCGCCCGATCGGGATCCTCTCCGGGAACCTGCTCGTGGCCACCCACGCCATCCCGCCACTCCTGCTGGTGGTGGGCGCTCTCGTGAGCCTGTACGCCTTCGTGCGCTCGGCCGCGCTCGGGCGGCGGCGGGAACCCGAGCGGCACTCGCCGTGGCTGCCCATCTACCTGGCCACCGCTGCCGTGCTGGCCGCGGCCACCTGGTACGTGTGGATCAACTACGTCCTGGACATCGCCGTGCTCGCCACCTCCTACCAGCAGGATCCCGCCATCTCCTTCGGCGGCTACGAGGCGGAGAACCAGGTGGCCGGCGCCGCAAGCTTCGCGCTCGGGGTGGCGCTGTACTCCTGGTGGCGCGGGGCCCGGGCGGGCCGGCGCTACGGGAGGCTCGCCCGCTTCGGGGCCGTCACCGCCACCGTGGGGACCCTCGCCCTGCTGCTGCTGGCCTCCTACTGGTCCGGTTTCCCAACCCTCGGGTGGGGCGGGGTTGTCACACCGCTGCCGTGATAGCCTCAACCCCATGCATCCGTATGGTCTGCTCCTTATCCGCCGCGGCGGGGCCCACTAGAGGCCGGCCCCTCGCCGCGGGACCTGGCGTGCCGGCCCTCCACAGCCAGATGAGCACACAAGGAACCACCCATGAAGACCATCGGTAAGATCGCAGCCCAACAGCCCTCCGGAATGCCGTTCACCAAGTACCGGCCGTTCCACGAGACCAACCCGGTCTCCCTCCCGGACCGCACCTGGCCCAACAACCGGATCGAGAAGGCCCCGCGCTGGCTCTCCACGGACCTGCGTGACGGGAACCAGGCCCTTATCGAACCCATGAGCCCCGCCAAGAAGCGGCGCATGTTCGACCTCCTCGTGGAGCTCGGCTACAAGGAGATCGAAATCGGCTTCCCCTCCGCCTCCCAGACGGACTTCGACTTCGTGCGCTCCCTCGTGGAGTCCGATGCCGTGCCGGAGGACGTGACCGTCTCCGTGCTCACCCAGTCCCGCCGCGAGCTGATCACCCGCACCATCGACTCCGTCATGGGACTGCCGCGCGCCACCGTCCACCTGTACAACGCCACCGCCCCCGTCTTCCGGGACGTGGTCTTCCGCGCGGACAAGGAGGCCACCCGCGAGCTCGCCGTGGCCGGTGCCCGCGAGGTCCTCTCCTATGCGGAGAAGGTCCTGCCGGAGGACACGGTGTTCGGGTTCGAGTACTCCCCGGAGATCTTCGTGGACACGGAACTGGACTTCGCGCTCGAGGTCTGCGAGGCCGTCATGGACGTGTGGCAGCCGGACTCCGACCGGGAGATCATCCTGAACCTGCCCGCCACCGTGGAGCGCGCCACCCCCAACGTGTACGCGGACCAGATCGAGTGGATGAGCCGGAACCTGACCCGCCGCGAGTACGTGTGCCTCTCCGTCCACCCCCACAACGACCGCGGCACCGCCGTGGCCTCCGCCGAGCTGGCCGTCATGGCCGGCGCGGACCGCGTGGAGGGCTGCCTGTTCGGCCAGGGTGAGCGCACCGGCAACGTGGACCTCATCACGCTCGCC
>CAZTOM010000168.1:0-5478 GCA_964615555.1 uncultured Actinomycetaceae bacterium | reverse complement strand
AACATCACCGGATCGAAGGCCATGCACATCATGACGGGCAACCTCTCCCACCAGATCGAGCACCACCTCTTTCCCGATCTGCCAAGCAACCGCTACGCCCAGATCGCCCCCAAGATCCGCGCCATCATGGACGAGTACAGGCTGCGCTACGTCACCGGCTCGCTGCCGCAGCAGGTGGCCTCCGCCTGGGGCAAGGTCTTCAAGTACGCCCTCCCCAACCCGCGCCCGGACCGCTCCCAGTGGGGCCAGGTTGCGGATGCCGCCCGCGAGGCCATCTCCGGCAAGCTCACGACGGCGGGCCGCGCCCTGCGCTCCCGCCTCACCTCCCGCGGGGCGCGGCCGCGGCAGCTCACCGCATAGGCCCAGCCACCAAGAGGGGGCCCGAGCATCCTGGGTTGTGTTCGCCCACCTCGGCGTGATTGGGGGTCAGCACATCTGTTACGTAGCTCCCAGCAGGATGTCCAGGACTTCGGGCGAGTAGTAGCTCCGGTTGTACCGCTCACCCAGGGGAGAAAGGAGTCCGAATTCCTCGAACGTGCCCACGAGATCGCGCACTCGCCCGTAGCCCAGGCCGAGCGCGTCCTTGGCCTGGTTCACCGTGAATGCCGCGCGTGAGACGGCGTAGTCCACCAGGTCCAGGGCGCTCTGGGCCCGGAGATTGGAGGCTCTGACCTGTTCGCGCATCTGCTCCCTGACGTTCTCGAGCGCCACGAGCTGTCGGCACGTAGCCCGAGCGGACTCCGCGAGACCCCGCGCGAAGAGGTTGATCCAGCCGTCCCAGTCTCCAGTCGTGCTCACTGCCAGAAGGCCGTCGTAGTACTCGGCCCTGCGCGCCTCGAACCACGGCGAGACGAGGAGCGTGGGCTCGCTGAGCACACCGAGCATCAAGAGGTGGTTGACGATCAGCAGCCTCCCGATACGGCCATTACCGTCATGGAAGGGATGGAGGGTCTCGAACTGGTAGTGGGCCATCCCTGCGGCGACCACGGGATCAATCTCCGGGTGCGGTCCCGCGTTCATCCAGTCCAAGAGCTCGGAAAAGTCTGCCACGAGCCCCGGTCCTGCAGGTGGCGGAACGAAGCGGGAGGAGTACACGGGATGAGTCGCCGTTCCCCGCCGGCCGATCACAACTGGCCCGGTGCGCACGGCACCGCTGCCCTCCCTCTCGGCGGAGGTGCCGGCGAGCAGCCGACCTTGGAGGCTTGCGAGTCCGCCGACTGTCAGCCTTCGTCCGTCCGCCACGGATTCGAAGGAATCTTGGGCCACCCGGACGAAGTTCAGGATCTCCCGCAGGGCTTCCGATGCTGGGGCGTCCTCATCCGCCGTGAGGACCTCCCGGAGCGGTTCGAAGGTCCCCTCGAGGGCAGAGGTGCTCTGCGCCTCCTGACGTAGCGTGGGGTGCCGGAGGAGTTGGGGATTGGGGAGTCGGGCGGCGGTGGTATCGAGTGTGGCGAGTTGGGCGCGTGCCTCCGCCACCGCCCGGTAGGTCTCGCCGCCCAGAGGCGGAGAGGCCGTATCCAGCGGGTGCGGAACGAATGCCTTGTGCGTCCAGTCCCCCACGCGGGGGTCCGAACCAGAGATGGTGACAAGCTCCCCCGGCATCCCGTCTCTGAATAGGGTCAGGTCCACTTGTTCAGTGTACGGGTGACTCAGTGAAATTTCATAGGTGCAATTGTCACTCAACTGCCACTTGAGTGACAATATTGCACCAGATTATCTGGAAAGTGGGAAAGTCTTACCGGTTCGCGCTGGTCCACCACAGGGAGTGGTTGGTCTTCAGTGAGTCGTGGCTCGGCATCGGGAAGAACGCGAGCTCGTCGCCGTTGCCGTAGTAGAAGCCGCTGCCCTGCTTGACGGTGCGGTAGGGGAACTTCACAGCGGGTGCGCGCTCGATCATCTTCGTGTGCTTGTCCGGGTCCTGCACCGCCACCAGGCACTCGCGCAGGTGGGACATGTTGTCATACGGCAGGTTGCCCACCGGGCCGTGCTCCGGGTCCGTGGCGAGATCGCCGAGCGCGAGCTCCACGAAGCAGAGCGCCGGGAAGGTCACGAACTTGTCCGGCGCGTTGGTGATGGAGTCGTAGAACTCCCGCGGGGAGAGCGACGCCGCAACGAGAGACCGGACCGGGGCGAGCTCCTGGTAGAGGTGCAGTCCGCCGTCGGGGCCCGGGACGTCCTGGCCGCGCTGGAGGCCGATGGTGTTGCCGTATTCGGTGGCGAGGAAGAGGGTGCGCACGGCGGAGGCGGGAATGTGCTCGATCACGCGGTACGTGGAGACGTAGACGGAGTTCTTAGGGCGCCCGTCGGGGTGGGGGACGGCGCGCTCGAAGGCCTCGTCGAGCGGGAAGTAGGGGTGGCGGAAGTCCGGGTCCAGCTCGAAGAACACCACCTGGCCCTTGGAGAGGCGCGCGTGTCCGGTGGCGTAGTACTGCCCGAACTGCTCGGGGGTGAGCTGGGAGACGATCAGCGCCTCCGGAACCATCGAGACGTACAGGTGCTTTTCCACTGGTTCGGTCCTCCTGGGTCAGCCTCGTCGCTGGCGGTGGATGGGGTGTGGTCAGTCTAGCCGCGCGGGTGGGAGGCGCTCGTCGGGAGGGCGCGCGAGGGGATTGCGCGTGAAGAATGGGGCGTCGCGGATAGGGGTTGCGGGACGCGCGCGAGGGAACTGCCCGGTGCCCGGACAAGTGAAGATAATTATCTTCACTTACCGCCTAAGTGAAGATAATGTGGTGCGGGTGGAGGGACAACGAGCAAACACCACGGTGGCGTGGCCGCGCGTGACCACCGAGGAACGGAGGTGGCGACGGGATGCTCAGCTCCGGGATGTGGTCTCCCGTGCGCGGTTCGAGGCCATCGCCACCACCTATCAGGCTGCAGTCTTGCCAGCGATCGCAGGCATCACGCCCGAGTTGGGTCCTGCGCTCCGATCAGAGGTGGAGGCCGCCACAGCGGCACTCCACCGCTTCGACGCGGAGGTGGGTCGGGAGATTGCGCCCTTCTCCGCAGTGCTGCTCCGCACGGAATCGGCGTCCTCCTCCCAGATCGAGCGGATCACCGCGAGCGCTCGAGCCATCGCACGCGCCGAACTGGGCGACGAGTCCCGCGCGAACGCCACCGCCGTGGTGGCGAACACGCGCGCGATGGAGGCCGCGGTACGGCTCTCAGACACGGTGGACCTCCCCGCGATGCTCACAATGCACCGGGAACTCATGGGATCGCAGGCGCCGCAGCACGCTGGGCGGGTACGCAGCGAGCAGGTCTGGATCGGGGGCGACTCCCTGAGCCCCGGCGGAGCCGAGTTCATCCCCCCACACCACGAGCACCTCGAGGCGGCCCTCACGGACCTGGTCGAGTTCATCGCGCGGACCGATATCCCAGCACTTGCGCACGCGGCGCTCGCGCACGCCCAGTTCGAGACCATCCACCCGTTCGTGGACGGCAACGGGCGCACGGGACGGGCTCTCGTTCACTCCATGTTGCGAGCGGCCCGGGTCTCGCGACACGTGTCCGTCCCTATCTCCGCGGGCCTGCTCGCCGAGGTGGACCGCTACTTCCATGCGCTCGGCTCCTACCGCGACGGCGACGCCGGGCCGATCATCGCCTGCTTCGTGGACGCGAGCTACCGCGCCGTCGAGAACGGACGGCGGCTGGTGGGCGAACTCGAAGCGATCGAAAGCGGTTGGCGCGAGCGTCTGCGGCTTCGGGCGGATGCCCGCGCTTGGGACGTGGTGAAACTCCTCCTCCGGCACCCGGCAGGGGACGCCGCCCTCCTGGAGCGGGAGCTCGGCCTGATCCCCACCAACGTTGCCCGTACCGTGGCGCCACTTCTCGAGGCAGGGGTGCTCCAGCGATTCGGCGGTACCCGTACCGGGGTGGTCTATGAGGCCCCCGAGGTGCTGGACGCCCTGGATGCCTTTGCGGGCCGTGCCGGGCTGCGCCGGGTGCGCGGGGGCTGAGGGCCCCGCCTATACGAAGTCGTCCTCAACCAGCCAGGCCGCTGGGCGCCGGTGTGCAGCAATCCAGGGCCACCTCACACCGGCAGAGACCCCTACCTGGGCAACCCCGCCTGGTCCATCTCCTCCAGCAGCGCCCGCCGCCTCTTGTACTCGGATCGTATCTCGCGGATCTTCCGGTCCACGGCAGCCACGTGCGCGGGGCCGGCCATGCGGGCGAACTCCAACATCCGCACCAGGTAACCCACCGTCTGAACCGCGGCCTCGCGGCCGGTGTTCCGAAGGCTCTCCTCAACGAGGCTTCCGTAGATCTCGAGCGCTCCGAGCGGCCGGGGCTGGGGTACCGCGTCCGCCAGTTTCTGCGCCATGAAGGTGGCGCCCCAGCGATCGTAGGCCTCCCAGGCGCGGGCCACGTCCCGCACGTGGAGGGCTAGCTGGATGGGGGCGTCGCCGGCTCGCCACGGCTGCGCGTCCACCCACTCCCACGCCTGCGCGCGGCCCTCCTCTGCGAATCCCATCCGATCCGCGTACTCCAGCCACGCCTCGTAGTTCCCGGGGACCGGGGAGCCGGTGAACTCGCGCCACATCAGGGCACGCGCCTCCTCCTCTCGGCCATCCGCCAGGAACATGTCCACTGCGCGGCCCGGGTCCACGAAGATGCCACCCCCGGGCATCCTGCTCCCCGAGACCCTCCCCGCCTCGATCGCCCGCTCCAACCACGCCATCGCCTCACGGTGCCGGTCCGAGGCCTGCAGCCGGTCGATGATCGCCTCGTACCGGGGGTGCTCCCGTTCGCTCAGGAGCCGGATCGCCAGGTCCACGTCCCCGTCGTGGTCCGCGAGCTCGAGCAGCATCGCATCCAGCTCGTACCGTACGTAGCCGCTCTCCCCCTCCATCCGCTTGGCGATCGCCGCGATCCCCCGCCGGTACGCCGCGAGCCCCTTCTCCCCCATCGCGTCCACAAAGCCCGAAAGCACCACGTCCGGCCAACCGGGCGATTCGTCCCGGAACTTCACCAGCCACTTCGCCAGCTTCACGCCGTCCGGACTGCCCTCCCGGCACGCCCGCGCGTAGAGGTCCACCGCCCGCTGCGCGGCCATGCCGAGCGCCCCAGAGGAGTCGTCGGCGCGCTCCATCACCTTCCGCAGCCGCATGGTCACCTTCAGCAGCGCGGGTGCCACTGCATCCGGCGCACCGGCGTCGAGTTGCACTTCGAGTTCGTCGAGGAAGTTGTCCACCTCCTGGGCCACGTCGAATGACCGCCAGTAGTCGATGAACCCGCCGAACCGCATCACCGCCGCGGCCTCCCGCTCCAGTTCCGCCGCGAGCGCCGCCCCGTCCCCGGTGGCCGCCACCGCACGCAGCTCCAGCGCGCGCACGCCCTCCTCGCTGTACGCGGCCATCTCCCGCACGAGATCCCGTAACGCGTCCTCCTCCAGTCCGTCCAGGTACTCCCCGACGACGTCCCCCGCCCCTCCGTCCGTCCCGGCACCTGACCCCGTGGCCGGGTTGGCAGCGGGTGGGG
>CAZTOM010000167.1:321-5506 GCA_964615555.1 uncultured Actinomycetaceae bacterium | reverse complement strand
CCAGGTCCACCATCTCCCCGATCCGGGCGCGTTTCTCCGCGGCGGTGAAGTAGGAGCGCACCCGGCTGCGCAGGTCCGTGGCCGTGCCCACGTAGAGCACCTCGCCCGCGGGGCCAAGGAACTGGTAGACGCCCGGACCGCCGGGTACACCGTCCGCCAGCGTGGACTTGCGCCGCCGGGCTGGTGGGACCGGGTCCGAGGCGGTGGCGAGGTCCTCCAGGTGGGTGACTCCCAGCGGGGCGAGGCGCTCGAGGATTCCGTGGAGGACGTCCGCGGTGGCCTGGGCGTCCGCAAGGGCCCGGTGCGTGGGCTGGA
Organism: uncultured Actinomycetaceae bacterium; assembly: GCA_964615555.1. Lineage (GTDB taxonomy): Bacteria > Actinomycetota > Actinomycetes > Actinomycetales > Actinomycetaceae > JAAZBW01. Next base: position 5,191 of record CAZTOM010000167.1, on the reverse strand, counting down.
CGGAGGTGCGGAAGACATGGGCGAGCGTCCCCAGCTTGAAGTTGGGGGCCTCGTCCCGCGTGAGGGCGCGCCGTGCGAGCGCGAGCGTGTCCGCCACCGGTGGAGCCGGCCATGCGTACCCCAGATCGGCGCAGGCGGCCTTCAGGAAGCCCACATCGAACCGGGCGTTGTGCGCCACGAGCACCACGCCCCGACCCAGCCCGGACCACTCGAGGAATGAGGGGAGCACCTCCTCAATCCGGGGGGCCTCCAGCACCATGGCCGTGGTGATCCCGGTGAGGACAGTGATCATGGGCGGGATGGGCACCCCCGGGTTCACCAGCGTGGCGAACTCCCCGAGCACTTCCCCACCGCGCATCCGGACGGCGCCGATCTCAGTGATCTCGTGGGCACCGGGACGCCCTCCGGTGGTCTCCAGGTCCACCACCACGAACTCCACCTCGCGCAGCGGCGTGCCCAGGTCCTCGAAGGCCTGCTGCACTGCCGTCCCCTCCGGCCCGGCGTCCCCCACGCGCTCCAGGGCGAGCCGCCGCCCGGGGGGCGGGGCGAACGGGGAGCGCGGCGTCATACGGGACAGGCTACGTCGGGCGACCGACAGGAACGAGGCGCGCCCCGCCGTCGGGAATGCGGAACGCCGCCCGGGCCGAGGCGACGGGCGGCGTTCACGCGCAGGATCCGGGGGACCTAGGAGGTGCGGGGATCCCCGGCGTAGATCTCCTCGATCACGTTCGCGTACTCCTTGTGGACCACGTGGCGCTTCACCTTCATCGAGGGGGTGAGCATGTTGTTGTCCAGGGTGAAGTCGTCGTCGAGGATGCGGAACTCGCGGATGGACTCGGCGCGCGAGACCTTGCGGTTGGCGCGGTCGATGGCCATCTGGACGTGCTCGCGCACGGTGTCGTTGCGGGCGGCGTCCGCCACGGACATCTCGGGGAGGTCGTGGGTCTCGAGCCAGCGCGGGAGGGTCTCCGCATCGAGGGTGATGATCGCGGCCACGAACGGCTTCTGGTCACCCACCACCACCACCTGGGAGATGATCGGGTGGCTGCGCAGCGGGTCCTCGAGCATGGCCGGGGCCACGTTCTTGCCGCCGGCGGTCACGATGATCTCCTTCTTGCGGCCGGTGATGGTGAGGTAGCCGTCCGCATCCATGGAGCCCACGTCCCCGGTGTGGAACCAGCCGTCCTTGATCGCCTCCGCAGTGGCGTCCGGGTTGTTGTGGTAGCCCTCGAACACGCCGATGCCACGGGTGAGGATCTCCCCGTCGTCCGCAATCTTGATCTCGGTGCCCGGCAGGGGCGGGCCCACCGTGCCCATGCGGGCCTTGCGCGGGAGGTTCACGTTCGTGGGGGCGGTGGTCTCGGTGAGGCCGTAGCCCTCGAGCAGGTTCAGGCCGATGCCCTGGTAGAAGTTCCCGAGGCGCTCGCCGAGCGGCGCACCGCCGGAGATGGTCCACTCGAGGCGGCCGCCGAGCAGCGCGCGGAGCTTGGAGAAGACCAGCTTGTCCGCGAGCTTGTGCTGTGCCTTGAGGCCGGCGCCGGGGCCCTCGGGGGTCTGGAGGGCGCGGGAGTAGGAGATGCCCACACGGGCGGCCCAGCGGAACAGGTTCCGCTTCAGGCCCTTGCCCTGCTTGAGCTCGGCCGCGGTATAGACCTTCTCCCAGATGCGCGGAACGGACAGCAGCAGGGTGGGCTGGAAGGTGGCCATGTCACCCACCGCCTCCTTGGTGTCCGGGGTGTGGCCCATCGGGATGCCCTTGATGAGCGCGAGGACCTCCACGAACCGCGCGAACACGTGGGCGAGCGGGATGAACAGGAGCGTGGAGTAGCCGGGCTTCTCGAAGATCACCTCGAGCTTCTTCAGCCCCTCCTCGGAGAGCTCTACGAAGTTGCCGTGGGAGAGCACCGCGCCCTTGGGGCGCCCGGTGGTCCCGGAGGTGTAGATGATGGTGGCCACGTCCGCCAGGCCGATGCCGTCGGTGCGGGAATCCACGTCCTCATCCGAGATGTCCGAGGCGGCTCCGGCCGCGATCACCTCGTCAAAGCCGCCGTTGGTGAACACCCAGACGCTCTCCGCGCTGTGGCCGTCCTCCTCGGTGCGGGCCTCATCGATCACGGAGATGAGCTCCGCGGTCTCCACGAACACGGCCTTCACGTCCGAGTCCCGCAGGATCCACTGCGCCTGGGCGGGGGAGGAGGTCTCGTAGATCGGAACAGGGATGGCGCCCGCGTACCAGATGGCGAGGTCCGCGATGGTCCACTCGTACCGGGTGCGGGACATGATCGCCACGTGGTCGCCCACCTCGATCCCGGAGGCCATGAGCCCCTTGGCGATGGAGCGCACCAGGTCCAGCACGTCTACGGCGCGGTGGTCCTTCCAGCCCTCGCCCTCCTTGGTGCGGTACAGCCCGCGGTCCGGGGTCTCGCGGGCATGCTTGACGAGGTAGTCGGTGATCGAGGTCTTCGGATCGATCTGGGTGAGTCGGTCGACCTTGAAGTGGTTCTGGGTGGACTCGGTGGTCACGGAGGCCCCTTTGCTCGTGGGTGGATTGGCGAAGATATTACCGGTACGTGGGACCAAAGTCGCGTGCGGGCGTGGGCGGGGCGGGGCGATCGCCTAGGCTCTTGGGGACGGGACAGCGGCCACGGTGGGCCTGACTGACGGGTGAAAGGACGAACGGTGCTCACGATCGGCGTTGATGTGGGGGGAACCAAGATCGCCGCGGGCGTGGTGGATGAGGACGGCAACATCCTCTCCCGCCTGAGGATCCCCACGGATGCGGACAACTCGGAGATGATCGTGGGCGGGATCGTCCAGGTCATCACGGGGCTGCGCCAGAAGCACGAGGTGGGTGCGGTGGGTGTGGTGGTGCCGGGCATGGTGGCCCCCTCCCGGGACATCGTGCAGTTCACGCCGAACATCCCGTGGCGCAACTTCCCCCTCGCCGCGAGGCTTGTCGAGTACGTGGACCTGCCCACCGTCATCGAGAACGACGCGAACGCCGCCGGCTGGGCCGAGTTCCAGTTCGGCGTGGGCCGGGAGACCTCCCACATGGTCCTCATGACGCTCGGCACCGGCGTGGGCGGCGCGATCGTCACCGGCGGCCACCTCCTGCGCGGCGCGTTCGGCGCGGCCGGGGAGATCGGCCACCTCAAGATGGTTCCGCACGGCCACTACTGCGGTTGCGGGCACGAGGGCTGCCTCGAGCGCTATGCCTCCGGCCAGGCGCTCACGCTCGCCGCCCGCCACCGCGCCGTCACGGATCCGGAGGGCACCCGCCGCCTGAAGGAGCTCGCCGGGGAGGGTAAGATCCGTGGCCCTCACGTTACCCAGGCCGCCCGCGAGGGCGATCCCGTGGCCCTGGAGATCATGGACGAGCTCGGCTACTGGACCGGGATGGCCTCCGCCTCGCTCGCCGCCGTCCTGGACCCCGAGCTCATTGTCATCGGCGGCGGCGTGGCCGATTCCGGGGACCTCTTCATCGACGCCGTCCGCGAGGGCTTCCTGGACCACCTCTCCGCCCGCGGCTACCGACAGGAGGCGCGCATCGAGCTCGCCCAGCTGGGCAACGATGCCGGGATCGTGGGCGCCGCAGACCTCGCGCGCCACTGACGTCCCGTACCCAGCCCGCGCCATCAGGCTGAACGGGGGCCCGACGGCGGGGGGCGCGTTCCGTACGGACGGTGCGGGGCGCCGTCGGACAGTGGGGGACGACGACGGAGGGTGCGTTCCGTACGGACGGTATGGCGCGCCGTCGGGAGGCTGGGTCAGACGACGGCGCCAGGGTCGTCGTCGTAGTCCCGGCCCTTGGGCAGGGAGAGCAGGAGGGCGGCGAGGCCGGCAACGGCGAGGACGCCGCCGAGGATTGCCACCCAGGACGGGCCGTTCGTGAAGTACACCACCACGGGTGTGGCGATTCCCACCACGAGGAGGAACCAGCCGAGGCGGACGGCGGGGGCGATGTCGCGCAGGTGGATGTCCGGCTCGGGGGGAACGAACGCGCCGTCATCCTCGGGGGGCTCGTAGTCGCGCGGGCCGAGGCCCCCGCCCAGCGGGGCGGCCGGGGGGCGGAGGGACTGCTCGGGAACGTCGAGGTCACCGAGCTGGCGGGTGAGCTCGTCCCAGCGGGCGGCGAAGTCCGGGTCCTGCCCGTCCTTGTGGGGTCCCTCGGACCGCTCCGGCGGATTTCGGGTCATGGCGCCAGCCTATGGGGTTCCCGGTTGCGCGGTAAGGTGGGGCCGTCCCGTTAGCCGTCCCACCAGAACCCCCGAAGGATCCCGTGTTCTACACGTTCGCCAAACTGACGCTGGGAACTGCCCTGAAGCTGTTCTACCAGCCGTGGATCCGCGGCGAGGAGAACGTTCCGGACGAGGGCGCCGCGATCATGGCCTCCAACCACCTGGCGGTGATCGACTCCTTCTTCCTGCCGCTCATGATCCGGCGCGAACTCGCGTTCATGGGCAAGAGCGACTACTTCACGGGCAAGGGGCTGAAGGGCAAGCTCACGGCCGCGTTCTTCCGCGGCGTGGGGACCATTCCCGTGGACCGCTCCGGGGGCAAGGCCTCCGAGGCCGCGCTGCGCACCGGCCTGAAGCGGCTGGCCGAAGGCAAGCTGTTCGGGATCTACCCGGAGGGCACGCGCAGCCCGGACGGGCGGCTCTACCGCGGCAAGACGGGCGTGGCGCGGCTCGCACTCGAGTCCGGGGCGCCCGTGATCCCGGTGGCGATGATCGGGACGAACGTGGCCCAGCCGATCGGGAAGGTGATCCCGCGTATCCACAGGATCGGCGTGGTGGTGGGCGAGCCACTCGACTTCTCCCGCTACCGCGGCCTCGAGAACGACCGGTTCGTGCTGCGCTCCATCACGGAC
>CAZTOM010000167.1:0-311 GCA_964615555.1 uncultured Actinomycetaceae bacterium | reverse complement strand
ACGAGATCATGTACGAGCTGATGCGCCTCTCCGGCCAGGAGTACGTGGACGTCTACGCGGCCTCGATGAAGCAGAAGCTCAGCGAGGCGAAGAAGGCCGAGTCCGGCGTGGAGCTCGCACCCGGGCGGGTGGGCGCGCCCGGTGGGCGGCCCGTGCCCGAACTCGAGGTGCCCGAGCCCACCGAGGAGGAGCTGCGTGAGGGCCGTGCCCGCGTGGCGGAGCGGGCCGACGAGGTGGAGGACGTGGAACTGCCGGTGGACGGTGACGAGTTGGACGGCGCGGGGCCCTCGGACGGTGACGAGCTGGACGGC
>CAZTOM010000166.1:0-5565 GCA_964615555.1 uncultured Actinomycetaceae bacterium | reverse complement strand
GGTGTCAGCCGGTAGCGGAGCCCGACCTGCCAAGCGGTGCGGCCGCCGTCGTCGAACTAGGCTGGAAGGCCCACGGAGCGCGCCCGGGTTACCCCGCGCCCGGTGGGAGCACTGCCACGGGTGACCGCGACAGGAGAGCCATGACGGATTCGGCACGCAACGGTTTCACAGACATCGTCGACACGGTCACACGTGACCACCTGGCGGAGCTCGCAGGGCTTCCCGGCCCCATGGCCTCCCTGCTGATGCCCACGCGGCGGGACGTCACGGACACCACCCACGACTCGCTCGTGCTGCGCAACCTCGCCGACGAGGCGGCCGCGGCCCTCGCGGAGGTGGGTGCCGATGCGGATGAGATCCTTGCGCCGGTCTACGCGCTGGTGGACAGCCAGTCGTTCTGGCGGAACCAGGCCGAGGGCCTCGCAATCTACGCCCACGAGGGCGGCCACCACGTCTTCCGGCTGCCGCGTGAGGTGCCCCAAGTCTCGATCGTGGGGGAGAGCGCCCGGCTGCTCCCGCTGCTGCGCATCGCCACGGGTGACGAGGCCTTCTACCTGCTGGCCGTCTCCCAGAACTCCGTGAGGCTATTCGATGCCACCCGGAACTCGATCCACGAGCTGGAGCTCGCAGCGGCGCCCGCCTCCGTGGAGGACATGGAGCGTAATGGCACCCGCGAGCCCCAGCTCCAGCACCAGATGAGCCCACGCGGGACCTCCGTCTTCCACGGGCACGGGGGAGCGGACACGAGCGAGGTGGCCCTCAAGAAGTTCCTCGCAGACGTGGCCGCCGGGGTGCGTGCCCAGATCGGGGCGGACACCGCGCAGCCGATTGTGCTCGCCGGTGTGGTCGAGCACCTCCCCGCCCTGCAGGCCACCGGCCAGTTACCGACGCTGCTGGACCGCCACGTGACGGGGAACGTGGAGCACCTCGGCCCGCGGGAGCTCCTCGAGCAGGCGTGGCCGCTCGCCGAGACACGTGTGACCGAACGCCGCCAGGAGATGGCGGACCGGTTTGGCGAGGCCTACGGGACGGGTACCGCGATCGTGGACCCGGACAAGCTCGTGAAGGCCGCACACGAGGGGCGGATTGGCACGATCATCGCGGGCCTCGATCCCGAGCCCGCCGGCGAACGCCCTGAGACCGGCGAGCGCCCGGGTTCCGGCGAGCGCCCTGAGACCGGCGAGCGCCCCAACGCGGCCGACGACGCGGCCGTGGCAGGCGCACTCACCACCGGCGCGGACATCGCCGTGGCCGAACTCCCTGACGGTGCCCCGCTGGGCGCACTGCTGCGCTACTGAGGCGGGGATGCGGCGGGCCCTGCGGTGCCCGGCGGTCCGCCCGCCAGGCTGGAGGGTTCGATCCGGCGTAGTCCCGGCACCCTGCGTGATCGAGCCCTCCGGCTCGTAGCCGGTGCCCTCCACCTCGTAGCAGCCCTCCCCGGTAACGAGGCGGCGCACCGTCATCTCGTTGCGCGTGAGGGTCCCGGTCTTGTCCGAGCAGATCACGGTCACGGACCCGAGCGTCTCCACGGAGTTCAGTTGCCGCGTGATCGCGTTGCGCTTCGCCATGAGCTGCACCCCGCGGGCGAGCGTGATCGTCATGATCGCCGGGAGTCCCTCGGGGATCATGGAGACGGCGAACGCCACCACGGCTCGGAAGAGCTCGTCGAAGGGCATGTCGTGCACGAGCCACGCGAAGGCGAACAATGCCGCGGAGGCGCCGAGGATGATGAAGCTCAGGGTCCGCCCGAACTTCGTCATCGCCCGCGTCAGGGGAGTCGCGAGCGTCTCCACCTTGGAGACCATCGTGTTGATCTTCCCGATCTCGGTGTGCTCGCCCGTCCCGGTCACGAGCGCGAGGCCCCTCCCGGAGGTGACCATGGTGCCGGAGTAGACCATGGAGGAGCGGTCGCCCAGGTCGGCGTCGCCCTCCACCTCGTCCGGCGCCTTGTCCGAGGGGACCGACTCCCCGGTGAGGGCCGCCTCCTCCACTGCGAGGTTCGTGGCCTCGAGCACCCGGGCGTCGGCGGGCACGCGGTCGCCGGAGGAGAGCCGCACCAGATCGCCGGGGACCACCTCCTCGGCCGGGATCTCAGTCCACTCGCCGTCCCGCCGCACGTTCGCCTCGGCGGAGAGCATCTCGCGGATCCCTTCGAGCGCCGATTCGGCCTGCCCCTCTTGGACCAGCCCGATCACCGCATTGACCACCACCACGGCCAGGATCACCCAGGTGTCGATCCAGTGGCCGGTGACGGCCGTGACCACCGCTGCCGCGAGCAGCAGGTAGATGAGCGGATCGTTGAAGTGCTGGAACACCCGCACGAAGATGCCCGGGCGCTCCTCCTCGGGAAGCTTGTTCGGCCCCACGTCCTCCAGCCGGCTCTCGGCCTCCTGAGAACTGAGGCCCCCGTCGTCGGCGTCCAGGTGGTCCAGGAGTTCTTCGGCGGGCGTTGCGTGCGGATCGGTCAGGTCAGTCAGGTTCATGTGGGCGCTTCCGTGTGGCTGCTCGCCCCTCCACGCTACGGTGCCCGGCGTGCTCCGGCCCGCCGGGCGCCGGAAGTGCCCCACATGTCAGCGCTCGGCTGAACCCCGTCGACGCCGGAGTTCGGGTGCTCGCGATCAGACGGGCGGAACCCAGCTCATCGCGGCACGGGAGGCGCGGAGGAGTAGGGAGGGTGGGACCTTGGACATCATCCAGTTGCGCACCTTCTGCCGGTAACCGGGACCCAGGTGCGCCCCGATGCGGCCGGAGGCCAGCGAGGCCTGGGCCAGTGCGCGGACCCGGGGGGCGCGCGCTTGGTGGAACGAGCCCAGTGAATCCGCCAGGTCCGCCCCGCGACCCACAGGCTCACCAATCAGGAGGCCCACACACAGTCCGTCCTCGAGTGCTGTTGCGGCCCCCTGCCCCATGGTGGGCAGGAATCCGTGGGCAGCATCGCCGATCAGGGCAACACGGCCGGCCGTGAGGCGGGGGAGACTCCTAGGCAGGTAGTAGACATCGTGGCGGAGGAGCGCATCCGGCGCTGTCCGGGCGATCGTCTGACGCACCGGCTCCCCCCACGAGTCGAAGAACCGTGCCGCGGAACCGAGTTCGTATCGCAAGGGCATCCCCTCCGGCATTGCCACGTAGCCGTACCAGTATGTCTCGGAGTCGGACACCGGGAGTACCCCGAACTCCGCGTGAGGGCCCCAGTACTGGATCAGTTCCGACTCCTCGCCGCGGGGGACGATGGCGCGCCAGCTCGAGTACCCGCTGTACCGGAGCGCGGCGCCTGGAAACACGAGAGATCGGACCGCGCTGTTCATTCCGTCCGCCCCCACCACGAGGTCGGCCTCGAGTCCGTTGGCCACGGCGGACGGGCCGCCAGCCTCTCCCACCTCCAAGGTGGCCAACGCGCTGACGGAATGGAGTTCCGCCCCCAGGTCCCGTGCCCGTCGCAGCATGAGCGAGTGCAGGCGCTGGCGGTGCACCCCCACCAATGCCGTCGCCTCCCGAAGTTCCGGGGTGTCGGGGATGCGCAGGATGGGCCGACCGAGCGTGTCGTACGTCCCGCCGGCCCTGGTGCGGTGCCCCAGCTCCTCGACCTCATCCGCCGAGAAGCCGAGACCCCGGAAGGCCGCCACAGCATTGGGTGTCATGGCGAACCCCGCTCCGACCTCCTCGAACCGTGCGGCCCTCTCGAGGATGGTCACGTGCCACCCGGTTCTCAGGAGTGCGATGCTCGCTGCGAGTCCAGCAATTCCGCCTCCGACCACGACCGCCCTGTGACTCACCTTGTCTCCTCCTCGCCCAACACCATCTCGGGGTCCCATCTTTGCGAACCACGCACTAACGCCGCAGCACGTCGACGCCGGAGCTCACCCCGGTCCGCACCCCTGCCCGATCACGTGGTCGGCCAGGAGGGCGGTGTGGTCCGCTGCGAGGTCGCCGAACCAGAAGGCATTGTTGTGGCCCGCCCCCTCGATGGCCACGAACTCCTCGAGGTTCCCCACCCCGGCGGCAAGTTGCTCCGAGAGCGCAAAGGGGACGATGTCGTCGGCGGTTCCGGCGAGGATCCGGACCGGCACGGGGCTGCCGGCCAGGTTCTCGAGGGCCGGATAGCGGTCCGCCAGGATGAGGTCCACGGGAAGCCACGGGTAGTGCACCTTGGCCACGGACGCGAAGCTGGGAAACGGCGATCGCAGCAACGCGCCGGCCGGGGGGTGGGTGGTGGTGAGCCCGGCGATCACTCCGGTACCGATGGACTCCCCGAAGTAGAGCGTGCACCCGGGTTCGAACCCGCGGGAGGCCAGCAGGTCCGCTGCGGCCCGGGCATCGCGGGCCAGGCCCTCCTCGGTGGGGGAGCCCGGGTTGCCGCCGTAGCCGCGGTAGTCGATGAGGAGGGTGGTGAAGCCCCGTCGGGAGAGGGCCTCGGCCAGCGAGGCGCGGCCCGCCCGGTTCCCGGCATTGCCCGGTGCGGCGAGGACGGCGATTCCGCGGTCCGCCGCCGGCGCCGGTGGGACCAACCACGCGCCGAGTTCGAGACCGTCTTCGGTGGTGAGGGTGACATCCTCTGCGCCGGGGGCTGCCTGCGCGGCGGCTCCGGCGGGCGAGCGGTCCGGGAAGTAGATGAGACGCCGCTGCATGCCGACCACCACGATGACGAGTACCCCTATCAGGACGAGCGCGGCCGCCACCACGAGGAGTGGGCGGGTGCGCGTGGATTCCACCCCTCCAGTCTGCGCTATGTGGCATCCGCCGCGCCTGCGGGTGGCATTGTGGATAGTGTGCTGCGAGGGCTGATTTCCGCATCCGTAGAAAGGGCGCCCAGATGACCGAGGAACCGCACCTGGCCTCCCCTTCCACCCCGCCCGCCACCCCGGGCATGGTGGTTCCCCCGCTGCCGGACCAACCCGTCGGCGTTCCCACGGCGCCTTCGGCCCCGATGCCGGTGGCGCCCGTGGGCGGGGCCGCTCGGGACGTCCAGCCCGCCCAGGGGCGCAGCCTGAGCGATGACCCCCTCTGGTTCAAGAAGGCGGTGTTCTACGAGGTCTGGGTCCGCTCGTTCTGCGATTCCACCGGTACGGGAACGGGTGACCTCAACGGGCTCGCGAGCAAGCTGGACTACCTCGCGTGGCTCGGCGTGGACTGCATCTGGATCCCCCCGTTCTTCCCCTCTCCCGGCCGGGACGGGGGCTACGACGTGGAGCTCTTCACGGGAATCCAGGTCCAGGTTGGCACGCACCACGGGATGAAGACCCTGCTGGACGAGGCACATGCCCGCGGGATCCGGGTGATCAGTGACTTCGTGGTCAACCACACCTCCTCGGACCACCCGTGGTTCGTCTCCTCCCGCGAGGACCCGGACGGCCCGCACGGCGACTACTACGTGTGGCGCGACGACGACACCGGCTACCCGGATGCCCGCATCATCTTCGTGGATACGGAGGAGTCGAACTGGACGTTCGATCCAGTGCGCAAGCAGTTCTACTGGCACCGGTTCTACAGCCACCAGCCGGACCTGAACTACGAGAACCCGAAGGTCCTCGAGGAGGTCCTCAACGCCATGCGGTACTGGCTGGACCT
>CAZTOM010000165.1:0-5572 GCA_964615555.1 uncultured Actinomycetaceae bacterium | reverse complement strand
CGTGGTGCGGGCGGGCAAGGCCCTGTACATCGGCGTCTCGGAGTGGACCGCGGACCAGATCCAGGCGGCGCATGGGATGGCGAAGCAGCTCGGCATCCAGCTGATCTCCAACCAGCCGCAGTACTCGATGCTGTGGCGCATCATCGAGGACGAGGTGGTGCCCATGTGCGAGAACCTCGGCATGGCGCAGATCGTCTTCTCCCCCATCGCCCAGGGCGTACTCACCGGCAAGTACCTGCCCGGCCAGCCGGCGCCAGAGGGTTCGCGCGGCACCGATGCGAAGGGCGGCGCCCAGTTCGTGAAGCGGTTCACGGACAACCAGGACCTCCTCGAGCGCGTGCAACTCCTCAAGCCCACCGCGGAGGAGCTGGGGCTCACCCTGGCCCAGCTCGCCGTGGCGTGGATCCTGCACCGCCGCAACATCGCCGCCGCCATCATCGGAGCCTCGCGCCCGGAGCAGGTGGTGGAGAACGTGAAGGCCTCCGGCGTGGAGATCCCCGAGGGCATGATGTGGCGGATCGATGAGATCCTGGGCGACGTGGTGGTGCGCGATCCCGGACTCACCCGTGCGGGGATGCCGCAGGCTCGGCCTGTCTGAGCTGGCTGGCGGGGTGGCCCCTCAGCGCACCGAGAGCGCTCGGTTCATGCGGCCAGGCCAGCCCGGACCCTCGTAGACGAACGCGGTGTACGCCGTCAACAGGTCCGCGCCAGCGTCCAGGAACTGCTGGCCGTGCTCGGGGGTGAAGATGCCGCCCGAGGCCATGATCACGCCACGCCGGCCGAGGGCGGCCCGCAGCAGCCCCACCACCTCGAGGGCCCGCTCACGCAGGGGTGCCCCGGACAGGCCTCCCGGCCCGAGGTCGTGGTTGATCGTGGTGTTCGTGGCGGCCACCCCGGCGAGGGCCTCGGCCCGCGCGAGCTCGGCCACCTCCCCCACCTGCGCGTCGCTCAGGTCCGGGGCGATCTTCACCAGCAGGGGCACCTCCCGGCCCGTGGCGCGCGTGGCCTCTTCGCGCACCACCCGCAGGATGGGCGCGAGTGCCTCCGTGTCCTGCAACTCGCGTAGTCCCGGCGTGTTGGGTGAGGACACGTTCACCACCAGGTAGTCCGCCCACCGTGCCACGTAGCGGGTGGAGGCGGCGTAGTCCTGGGGTGCGTCCTCGAGCGGTGTCACCTTGCTCTTGCCAATGTTCACCCCGACGACGGCGGCCCGCCCCTGGGGGGTGGCGCGCAACCTCCGTAGCCGCTCACCGATGGCAGCGGCACCCTCGTTGTTGAATCCCATTCGGTTGCGCAGGCCCTCGATGTCCGGGTGGCGCCACAGGCGGGGCTGCTCGTTTCCGGGCTGGGGCAGCGCGGTAACCGTGCCCACCTCCACGAACCCGAAGCCGAGGGCATCCATGCCGAGCACCGCCTCGGCATTCTTGTCCATGCCGGCGGCGAGCCCGAGGACCCCCGGGAACGGGCGCGGGAAGGCAAGCAGACGGGGGTTGGTGACGGCGCGGCCGCGCCGGCCGTAGGTCTGGCGCAGGACGCGGCGGGAGGCCTCGGTGGCCCCGGCGGCGCCGATCGCCGCGATCGCGGCGTGGTGCGCCTTCTCGGGATCCGTGTGGATCAGAACCCTGTCATAGACGGTGCGGTACACGCCCATCACGCTAGCGTCCGGCAGGGCCCTTGGCGGGCAGACCCTCTGCGAGGCGGCCGATCCGGGCGGGCGAGCTGGTCCACAGCCACCACACCCCCACGAACGGGAGCACGAGCGGGATGAACCCGTAGCCGGAGCCGAAGTGGGACCACACGGTGTCCCGCGGGAAGAGTTCCGGGCGCAGGAAGGAGAGCAGTCCGATGGAGAGGACGCCTGCCATCTCGATCACCACGGCCGTCCAGGCCACCTTCCGCATGCGCCGGCCGTTGTGGGCGAGCGCGATCGTGGCCACCACATAGATGATGGCCGCGAAGAGGGACAGGCCGTAGGCGAGCGGGGCCTCGGAAGCGTTGCGGGCCAGCTGCACAATCGAACGGGCGAGGGCCGCAATGGCAAAGATTCCGTAGACGAGGATGAGGATCCGGCCCGCCCCGTGGGCGGGCCTGCGCGTGTCCGTGGCGCTCTGACTGCTCATGATCTCCGATGCTACTTGGACGGGGAGGGGTGGCCGGGGTGGGGCTCAGGCGAGTTGGGCCACATCGAGGACCCGCCACATCATCACGGCCGTGGCGATCGCACACACGAACATGGCCACCGCGGAGGTGGCGGAACGGTCCACGAACGCCCACGCCACGGCCACCGGCAGGATGAACAGCCCCGTGAGCAGGTAGCCCCACAGCACGAAGGGATCTCCCGTGACCCGGCCAGAGGCCTGCGCAACCACGGTGAGAACCACTGTGAGCACCATGAGTGCCTCCACCACGCCCGCTCCGATGACCTGCTTGCCGGAGGTGGGCTGCTTGCGGATCGCGTGAAACAGCGCCCACAGTCCGAGCACAACGGCGGCTACGGCGGTGAGGATGGTGACGGTCTGCACCGCAGCAGCCTAGCGGTGTCCGCCCACTGCGAAGAGTCGCTACGGCGGGCGCCCGCGGCGCCACCAGCTACTAGGGTTGGGGGCGTGACTGATATCTCTTTGAATGCCGCCCTTCCGAAGTCCCCCCGCGAGGCCCTCCTGGTGGGCCTCCTGTGCACCGACGGCGCCCCGATGGTGCTCGAGTCCGATGCGCTGCCCAAGAAGGCCGGCGCCCAGCTCCTGGAGCTCGCAGAGACGGTGGGCGCTACCGGCAAGGCCTACGAGGTGCTCCGGGCCCCGGGCGGCGAGCTCGGCTACAAGGTGGTCGTGTTCGTGGGCCTCGGGAAGGCCGTCACCCTCGAACAGCTCCGCCGCGGCGCCGGTGCCGCAGTCCGGCTCCTCCAGGGGATCGAAGAACTCCACGTGGCCCTCCCGGCCGCCGATGCCGAGGCCGTCGCCGCCGTGGCAGAGGGACTGGGGCTGGGTGCCTACCGGTTCGAGCGCTACAAGTCGCAGAAACCGGCCGTGGCCCGGGCCGTGGTCCTGACCCCGGTGGCCAAGACCAAGGAGGCCACGGCCGCCGCGGAGCGCGCCGCCATCCTCGCCGAGGCCGTCAACGCCACCCGTGAGCTCGTGAACACCCCGGCCAACGACCTCTACCCGCAGACCTTCGCGGAGCACGCCCAGCAGGTGGCCCGCGCCGCCGGACTCACCGCCACCGTGCTGGATGAGAAGCAGCTCGAGGCGGGTGGCTACGGCGGCCTGATCGGAGTGGGCGGGGGCTCCTCCCGTCCCCCGCGGCTCGTGAAGCTCGAGTACCGTCCGCGTGGTGCCACCCGCCACGTGGCACTCGTGGGCAAGGGCATCACGTTCGATACCGGTGGGCTCTCCCTGAAGCCGCCGCTGTCCATGGAGACCATGAAGACGGACATGGCCGGGGCCGCCGCCGTGCTCAACACCATCGCGGCCGCCGCCCGGCTGAAGCTGCCCGTGCGCGTGACCGCCTGGCTGGCCCTCGCGGAGAACATGCCCTCCGGCACCGCCACCCGCCCTTCGGACATCATCACGATCCGCGGCGGGAAGACCGTGGAGGTCCTCAACACGGACGCGGAGGGCCGCCTGGTGCTCGCGGACGCACTCGTGGCCGCCTCCGAGGAGGAGCCGGACTCGATCATCGACATCGCCACGCTCACGGGCGCCCAGACCATCGCGCTCGGCAACCGCGTGGGCGGGCTCATGGGCGAGGAGGACACCCGTTCGGACGTGGCCGCCGCCGCCGAGTCCGCCGGGGAGGAGTTCTGGCCGATGCCGCTGCCGGAGCAGCTCTTCGAGTCCCTCAAGTCCCCCATCGCGGACATGAAGAACAAGGGCTCGCGCGAGGGCGGCATGCTCGTGGCCGGGCTCTTCCTGGAGCAGTTCGTCAAGGACCGGGCCTGGGCCCACCTGGACATCGCCGGACCGTCGTGGACGGACAAGGCGTGGGGCTACACCTGCGCTGGTGGCACGGGGGTGGGCGTGCGCACCATGCTCTCCTACCTGGAGAACGTCGATGACTAGTCACGGGCCCCCAAACCGCCCGTAAACCCCGGTGGACGCGGCGGCACGGGGCATCCCGTCATGGAACAATGGCAACAACTCCCACCCCCATCTGACACTCATGTAAGGAGAAGGTTCGTGACTGAATCGCCCGAGTACGATCTCGTCATCCTCGGAGGTGGCTCCGGCGGATACGCCGCAGCACTCCGCGGCGCCCAGCTCGGACTGAAGATCGCCCTTGTCGAAGCGGACAAGGTGGGCGGCACCTGCCTCCACCGCGGCTGCATCCCCACCAAGGCCCTCCTGCACGCGGCCGAGCTGGCCGAGTCCGTGCACGATGCGGGCAGCATGGGGATCAACCTCCAGCTCTCGGGCGTGGACATGCCCAAGGTGAACGAGTACAAGGACGGCGTGATCGACCGCCTCCACAAGGGGCTCCAGGGCCTCATCAAGTCCCGCAAGGTGGACTACATCGAGGGCTGGGGGACGCTGACCGGGCCGAACACCATCACCGTGGACGGCACCGAGTACACGGGCAAGAACGTGCTCCTCGCCTCCGGCTCCTACTCCAAGACCCTGCCGGGCCTGGAGATCGAGGGCCGCGTCATCACCTCCGAGCAGGCACTCCAGATGGACTGGGTCCCCCAGCGCGCCGTGGTGCTCGGTGGCGGCGTGATCGGCCTCGAGTTCGCCTCCGTGTGGCGTTCGCTCGGCGCCGAGGTCACCGTGATCGAGGGCCTTCCCCACCTCGCCAACAACGAGGAGGAGGTGCTCTCCAAGAACCTGGAGCGCGCGTTCCGCAAGCGCGGCATCCAGTTCAAGACCAAGACCATGTTCGAGTCCGTCACGCAGGACGACTCGGGTGTGAAGGTCACCGCCGGTGGCCAGGTCTACGAGGGCGACGTCCTCCTGGTGGCCGTGGGCCGTGGCCCCGCCACCGAGGGCCTCGGCTACGAGGAGCAGGGCATCCCCATGGAGCGCGGCTTCGTGCTCACCAACGAGCGCCTCCACACCGGGGTGGGCAACATCTACGCGGCCGGTGATATCGTCCCGGGCCTCCAGCTCGCGCACCGCGGCTTCCAGCAGGGCATCTTCATCGCCGAGGAGATCGCGGGCCTGAACCCGGTGGTCATCTCCGATGACAACATCCCGCGCGTCACCTACTGCGAGCCCGAGCTTGCCTCCGTGGGCCTCACCGAGAAGAAGGCCAAGGAGAAGTTCGGCGAGGACGCCGTGGAGGCCATCGAGTACAACCTCGCCGGAAACGGGAAGAGCGCGATCCTCAAGACCGCGGGCCTCATCAAGCTGGTGCGCCAGAAGGACGGCCCGATCGTGGGCTTCCACGCCATCGGCGCGCGCGTCGGCGAGCTCGTGGGCGAGGGCCAGCTGATGGTCAACTGGGAGGCGTTCCCGGAGGACCTCGCCCCGCTCGTCCACGCCCACCCCACCCAGAACGAGGCGATCGGCGAGGCCGCCATGGCCCTGGCCGGCAAGCCGCTGCACGCCCACAACTAAGGAGACAACAACCATGTCTG
>CAZTOM010000164.1:0-5613 GCA_964615555.1 uncultured Actinomycetaceae bacterium | reverse complement strand
GCGCCCGGGCCCGCCCACATTCTCTGGGGCGCTCACTCGCCGTCGCCTACCAGGCGGAACTCGTAGCCTGCGCCCGCCTCGAGCGTCCGCCCTACGGTGCACTTCCGCTTCACGGCTTTCTCCGCCAGTTTCTCGAGCTTCTGGCAGTCCTCCTCACCGAGGTCCTGGATGGGCGCCGTCACGGTCACGCGGAACTTCGCGTAGCGCTCCTCCTCCTCGTGCTTGAGGGTCTCCACTGTGGTCTGGGAGGGGAAATCGTCCCCGAGCTCCTTGGAGAGGCGAGCATCCGCGCTCATTGCGTTGCACCCGGCGAGCGCGATCTTCAGCAGCATCCCGGGCGTGAATGCACCGGGATCCGTGGACGGCCCGATCCGCAGCTCCGCGCCGCTCTCCGTGCGCGCCACGTACGTGTGCGCTCCCACCCGCAGGATCGTCACCGGCGGGGAGTCCACCAGCCCGTCACCCGCCGTGAAGTCCTCCATTCCCGACGGCGGCGGTGGGGCCTGCGTTGCCGCGTCACCGCCCGCCTCGCGTGCGGGAACCGTTGCGTCTGCGTTGGCCTTCGTCATAGCGCAAGGCTACCCGCGTGGTCAGGAGGCCGCAGGTCGCGGCGGCCACACGGGCAGCGTCTGCGCCCAGGGGTTGGCGCGCTCCAGCAGTGCGGCCACGGCCAGGACGGAGCGCTCCTCCCCGAACCGCCCCACCACCTGGACGGCGAGCGGGAGCCCGGAGGCCGTGAAGCCCATGGGGACGGAGGCGGCCGGCTGCCCGGTCACGTTGAACATGGCGGTGTAGGCCACCGTGCGGGTGGAGGTGAACTGGGAGCGCAGCACCCCCATCGAACTCGTGGTGATCCTCTTGGGTGCCACGTCCGGCAGTACCGGCATGAGGAGCACGTCCACCCCGCGCAGGCTCTCCTCCAGGGTGTCCGTGATGGTCCGCGCCTGCGCGAGCCCGCGTTCGAGTCCGCCCCGGCCCGCGAGGCGCGCCAGCCGCGCCGTCTGGCGGCTGCGCCGCTCCAGGCGCTCGGGGTGCTGGACCCGCTCCACTGCGGCGGCAATCCCGGCCCAGTTCTGGGAGATGAACGCCCACGGGAGCTTCGGGAAGCGCGGGGAGGCCTTCTCCACGTGGAGCCCCAGCCGCTGGAGCAGGGCCGCGGCGCGTGCCACCGCCACCGCGACCTCCCGGGTTGCCGCGTAGCCGGGCACGGGCGGGCGGACCGACCACCCGATTCGGATACCCCTCGGCTCCTCCTCGAGCGCGCTCGCGAAGCCCTCCTCCGGGACCTCGAGCTGCCAACGGTCGGTGGGGGTGGAGCCGGAGACCACGTCCAGGACGGTTGCGGCATCACCCACCGTGCGGGTCAGCGGCCCGTAGGTGCCGAGCTCGCCCCACAGGTCCGGATACGGCGCGGCGGAGACCCGGCCCCGCGTGGGCTTGAGACCGAAGATGCCCCCAACCGCGGCGGGCAGCCGGACGGAACCCCCGCCGTCGGAGCCGATGGCCACGGGCACCATCCCGGTGGCCACCGCCACCCCGGCCCCGCCGGAGGATCCGGCGGGGGAGTAGTGGGCGTTCCACGGGTTCACGGTCTCGCCCCACGCACCCTCTGTGAAGGGGACCTGGCCGAACTCCGGCTGGGTGGTGGTGCCCACCACCACGGCCCCGGCGTCCCGCAGGCGGGCCACCACCTCCGCGTCCGCCTCCGCAGGTTCGCTGTTGCCGCGGCCCCCGTACCCGGTGACCAGGCCGGCCACGGCGATCTCGTCCTTGATGGCTACCGGCACCCCAGCGAGCGGGAGCCGGGCGCGCAGGTCTGGGCGGAGCTGGTCCAGGCGCGCGGCGTCCATCAGCGCCTGCTGCTTGCGCAGCGAGAGGAAGGCCGTAACCAGCGGGTTGCGCTCCTCGATTCGCGCGAAGCACGCCGCCGCCACCCCGAGGGCGCTCACCTCCCCGCGCTGCACCATCGCAGCGATCTCACGGGCGGAGAGGTCCAGGGCATCAGCGGCGCGCACCATCCCCCCACCGTACGCGTCCCGGACAGGGGCGCGCCGCCGTACGGAACGCGAGCAGGCTCCGAGGGGACGCCGCCCTACGCAAGGCGGGCCCCGCCGTCGGCGATCGGCCAGCAAAGGGGACGCCGCCCTACGAAGGGCAGGCCCCGCCGTCGGCGATCGGCCAGCAAAGGGGACGCCGCCCTACGAAAGGTGGGCCCCGCAGCCCGGAGGACTACTTCCCGTGCTCGTCCAGGTACAGCTCGAGGACGCGGCGCTCGATGCCCATGAGGCGGTCGGTGTAGCCCAGGGCCTTGTTCTCGATCGCGCCGCCCACCAGGGGGACGTTCACGGAGAGCTGGCCGTCGTACTCGCGCCGGGAGCCCTCACCGGTGTCCCGCAGCACGAAGTCGGCCCGCATGGAGCCCTTGTCCGGCCGCACACCCACCAGGAACTCCCCGGTGTGGGAGCCGTCCGGGGCGGGGGCGTTCCAGCGCTGGGTGATGGTGACATCGGCGCCCTGGGGGAGGAGGCGGCCGGCCATGGACGGCAGGCTGTCAGGGGAGACGTGCACTGTGGCCGTGGCCACCGTGACATCACCCTCCTGGACCACGGAGCGGGAGCGGACCTCCGCCCCCACCTCCCCGGCGAATCGGGCGGCCAGGAAGTCCACGAACTCCTCGGACGTCTGGATCTCGCGCACGCGCGCTGCGGGGACCGAGTAGGTGGCCTCGGCGGTGAACTTCTTCATCTGGCTCTCCCGGGGGATCGGAATGCGGGGGACAAGGAACGTCTGGACAAGACTAACCTTGGTTGGTCGTAGGCTAACCACGTGGCAAACCTTGGCGAGATCCTGCGGCTGCACGGCGAGCTCAGCCCGATCGAGGTGGAGTGGCTGCACCTGCTGGTGGTGGACTGGCAGGTGGTGGCGGACCTGTCCTTCTCCGATCTGGTGCTCTGGGTGGACGACGGCGAGGGCGGGTTCGTGGTGGCCGCCCACTGCCGCCCCTCCACCGGGGTGACGGTCCACCAGGACGATCTGGTGGGCGACCGGCTCCCGCAGGGCCGCATCGAGCAGATGCGCCGCGCCCTGTCGGAGGGCATGATCCAGCACTCCGTGGAGCCGCGTTGGACCGGGTCCTACGCGGTGCGCGAGGACCTCGTCCCCGTGGTGTGCAATGGCCGCCCGATCGCCGTGATGGCCCGTGAGGCGAACCTCGGGATCGCCCGCAGCCCCTCCCGCCTCGAGGTGAACTACCTGGCGCTCGCCGACGACCTGTGCGCCATGGTCTCCCGCGGCGAGTTCCCCCAGACCTCCGCACCCGGTACGCGCCGGGGCGGCCCGCGCGTGGGGGACGGAATCGTCCGCATCGACACCGACGGCGTGGTCATGTACGCCTCACCCAACGCGATGAGCTGCTTCCACCGCCTCGGCCTGCCGGACCCGCTCGTGGGCAAGGTGCTCGCCTCCGCGATCTCCTCCCGCATCGAGGTGCACTCCGTGGTGGACGAGTCCCTCCCGGTGGTGCTGATGGGTCGGGCCGCCTGGCAGTCGGAGGTGGAGTCCCACGGCGTGGCCCTGTCCATGCGCGCCATCCCGCTCACCGAGTACGGCCAGCGGCGCGGGGCCATCATCATGGTCCGCGACGTCTCCGAGATCCGGCTGCGCGAGCGCGAGCTCATGAGCAAGGACGCCACGATCCGCGAGATCCACCACCGCGTGAAGAACAACCTCCAGACCGTCTCCGCGCTGCTGCGCCTCCAGGCCCGCCGCTCCGAATCACCCGAGGTGAAGGCCGCGCTCGCCGAGGCCCAGCGCCGCGTGGCCACCATCGCCGTGGTGCACGAGAACCTCTCCCAGACCATCACCGAGACCGTCAACTTCGACGAACTGCTCGACCGCATCCTCTCCCTTGCCGCCGACGTGGCCCGCCGCGAGTCCCGCGTGGTGACCCGCGTGGAGGGCTCCGTGGGGATGGTCCCCTCCTCCGTGGCCACCTCGCTCGCCGTGGTGGTCACCGAGCTCGTATCCAACGCCGTGGAGCACGGCCTCCGCTACCAGTCAGGCACCGTCACGATCACCGCCCACCGCGACGGCGACGACCTCGAGCTCCACGTCATCGACGACGGCGCCGGGCTCGAGGGCGAGGCGCTCGGCTCCGGGCTCGGCACCCAGATCGTCCGCACGCTCGTAGCCGCCGAACTGCGCGGCACCATCGGCTGGACGGTTGGCCCCGACGGCGGCACCGACGTCACGCTCCACGCCCACCTCGCGTGAGGGTCACCCTGACGGCGGAACTCACGCCCCGCTCCACCCCCACCCCGGGGCTGTTGCTGATGTCCGTCGTTATCCGGTGTTGGGACGTACGAGAGCGGGGCACCCCGAAGGGTGCCCCGCTCTCTCGTTCGTTCGGGTGCGTCAGCCGGCGCGGCGCGCGCGGGCGGTGCGGCGCTTGAGCGCACGGCGCTCGTCCTCGGACAGGCCGCCCCAGACTCCGGCATCCTGGCCGGTCTCGATGGCCCACTTGAGGCAGGTTTCGATCACCGGGCAGGAGTGGCAGACGGCCTTCGCCTCCTCGATCTGCTGAAGGGCCGGACCTGTGTTCCCAATCGGGAAGAACAGTTCGGGGTCTTCAGTCAGACACGCGGCACGGTGGCGCCAATCCATAGTGGTTCTCCTGCTCCTCTGAGCCGATTTGACGCTTTGAGCGTCAGTTGCATCAAAAACCCGCACCCGGAGGCGCGGTTACTCAAGGCTTACACGGTGCGCGGCCCGTTACAAGAGTCCGCGAAAAAGACCCCGGGTTATGTTGCTCACAAAACGATCACCAAGTGTTCACTTGGGCCTGTTTAGCCAGTCCGAGGCCAGTGAATCACTAGGATCGGGCGCATGGCGACGCTTCCCCCCTCCCCACGCAGCATCAGGGCCGTGGCCGCAATCACGGTGTTCCAGGTGCTGGCTGTGACCGTCCTCGCGTTCGTCGAACTGATCCGTCCGGAGGGTGCCTTCGAGGACCCGGGATTACACATCTTCTGGCTGTTGGTCCTCCTCATCGCCGTCTTCGCCTCGTGGCACCTCATGAAGGGGCGCCCGTGGGCGCGCAGCATCCTCGTGACCTGGCACCTGCTCCTGGCGATGTCCTTCATCGCGAGCTTCCGCATTATTGGCCTCGCCTCCTCGCTGGGCCTGATCGCCTCCGTGGCGGCGATCGTGCTCCTCACGGTCCCCACGTCCCGGGACTTCATCGTGGACCGGCGCTCCGAGCTCCTGGACGATGTGGACGGCTGACGCGAGGCGCAGCGGGGTGGCCACACCCTCTGTGACGAGGACGGCGTAGCCCGGACCCCCGGGCTCGAGGGTGCCCTCGAGGCGCAGACCCGCCGGGGTGCCCACGAGGTCCGGTCGCACCACCACGATCGCGGCGGACTCCCGCACGCGGCCGAGCTCCCCGGAGTAGCCGGTGGCCCAGGCCGAGGGGCTCACGGCGAGCGTGACCGGCCCGGCGCTGCCGGTGCGCTGATTCTCCACCAGTGCTAGCGCCGCGTCCCGCTCGGGCCCGAGTCCGACCACCACAATGTCTGCGTCCCCGGGGAGCACCACGGGCCGCGGGGGATCCCC
>CAZTOM010000163.1:0-5634 GCA_964615555.1 uncultured Actinomycetaceae bacterium | reverse complement strand
CTGACCGTAGAGGTTCATTCCGTCCATCATCACCTCGCCCTCGGCGCGGGCCCCGGGGATCACCTCGTGCATGCGGTTGAGGGTGCGCAGGAAGGTGGTCTTGCCACAGCCCGAGGGGCCGATCAGCGCCGTGATGGAGCGCGGCTGGATGACCATGTTCACGTCCTCCACGGCGAGGAAGTCGCCGTAGTAGACGTTCAGGCCGTTGACATCGATTTGCTTTGCCACGTAGAGGTCCTTCCGGGTTGTGGCGGGCTGGCTCAGTGGCTGAGGCCCTTGGGGGAGAAGTAGCGGGAGACAAGGCGGGCGGCAAGGTTCAGGATCATCACGATCAGGATGAGGGCGAGCGCACCCGCCCACGCGCGGCCCAGGTTCGCGTCGCCGCCTTGCGCGTACTGGCGGTAGACGAATACCGGGAGGGTGGCGATGCGGCCGTCGAAGGCGTTCCAGTTGACGCCCGCCACGATGCCCACGGTGATGAGGAGCTGCGCGGTCTCACCGGCCACGCGGGCAATGGCGATCATCACCGAGGTGGTGATGCCCGCGATCGCGGTTCGCAGCACCACCTTCACGATCGTCAGCCACTTGGGCACGCCGAGGGCGTAGGAGGCCTCACGCAGCTCGTTCGGCACGAGCTTCAGCATCTCCTCGGTGCCGCGCACCACCACGGGGGTCATGAGCACGGCCAGTGCGACCGAACCGATGACGCCGGCCTTGTAGGACGGGCTCGCGAGGATGAAGAAGAGGGAGAAGGCGAAGAGGCCGGCCACGATGGACGGGATACCGGTCATGACGTCAACGAGGAAGGTGAGCACCTTCCCGATCCGGCCGCCGCGGTCCTCCACCAGATAGACGGCGGTGAAGATGCCCAGGGGGATGGAGATGAGCGAGGCGATCCCCGTGACCAGGAGGGTCCCGATGATGGCGTGGAGGGCACCGCCGTGGGTCATCGCGCCATAGACGCCGGTCATGTCCGTGGAGACGAACATCCAGTCGAAGTAGCGTGAACCGTCCACCACCACGAGGGTGATGAGGCTGAGCAGCGGCACCATCACGAGCACGAAGGCCGCCACCACGAGCGCGGCGGCCAGGCGGTCCGCCGCCCAGCGGGGGCCCTCGTACAGGTAGGAGATCAGGTACACGGCCACGAGGAAGAGCAGGAGCCCGATGATGGCGGCGCCCGTGATGTGGAACCCACCCGCCACGACCGTGACGAGGGCTCCGAGGCCGAACGAGGCCACGAGGATCACCCACGTGGACCACCCGGGGAGGCGCTGGGAGGACTGCTGCTGCAGCTTTGATTCGATGGCGGGGGCGGGGGCGGTCATCAGTTCGCTCCTGAGAACTCGGCGCGGCGGGCGATGATCGCGCGGGCGATCGAGTTCACCACAAAGGTCATCACGAACAGCACGAGCCCGGTGGCGATCAGGATCTCAACACCGAGGCCGGAGGACTCCGGGAACTGGTTCGCGATGTTCGCGGCGATCGACTGGTGCTGGCCGGGCTTGAGGAAGTAGAAGTTGATCAGGAGGCCGGGCGAGAGGATCATCAGCACGGCCATCGTCTCGCCCAGCGCGCGGCCGAGGCCGAGCATCGAGGCGGAGATGATGCCTGAGCGTGCGAAGGGGAAGACGGCCATCCGCACCATCTCCCACCGGGTGGCGCCCAGCGCCAGGGAGGCCTCCTCGTGGAGGCGGGGGGTCTGGAGGAAGACCTCGCGGATCGTGGCGGTGATGATGGGCAGGATCATCACGGCGAGCACGATCGCGGCCGTCATCAGGTTGCGTGCCGGGGGCACGTAGTCCGCGAAGATTGGGATCCAGCCGAGGGTGTCCGTGAGCCACTGGAAGATCGGGTCCAGGACCCCCATCAGCCAGATGGATCCCCACAGGCCGTAGACCACGGACGGGATCGCGGCGAGCAGGTCCACCAGGTAGCCGAGGCCCTGCGCCAGCTTGCGGGGGGCGTAGTGGGAGATGAAGAGGCCGATACCGATCGAGAGTGGCACGGCCATGAGGAGGGCGAGGAAGGAGGAGATCAGGGTTCCGAACAGCAGCGCCGGAATGTACTGCCACAGGCTGCGGCCACGGAGGATGGCAACGCCGTCGATGGCCTCCTGGCTGGCGGTGAACGCGGGCACTGCCCGGATCAGGAGGAAGATCGCCACCGCGGCGAGCGTGAGCATGATCATCCAGCCCGCTCCGGCGGAGAGCCCTCCGAACACCTTGTTCCCGACGTTACTCGGCGGCTTCTGCTTTTCTGCCTCGAGCATCTGCTCGGGGGACTGGTACTCCGTGGCCGTCGATGCCGACACACGTCCTCCTAATGCGGGGGTTCGATCGAGGGGAGTGAGACCGAGGTGGCGGGCCGGCCAGAGAGGGCCGACCCGCCACCTGTCAGGTGCAAGCTATCAGCCAGCGGAGATCTGGTCGATGGCGTTCATGACGCGGTCGCGCACGGCGTCGGACAGCGGGGCGATGCCACCCACCTCGGGGTCGGCCGCAACGGCCTGGCCCTCGGGCGAGGACACGTAGGTGAGGTAGGACTTGACGAGCTCGGCGTCGTTCGCGTCCTCGTACTGCTCACAGGCGATCGTGTAGGCCACGAGGACGATCGGGTAGGTGCCCTCCTCGGTGGTGTCGCGCGCGAGCGAGTAGGTGAGGCGGAGGTCGGTCGCGTCGTCGGTCGGCTCCGAGACCTCGAGGACCTTGGCAGCGGCCTCCGGGGAGTACTCGACGAAGCTCTCGCCAACGCCAACCGCAACGGTGCCGAGGTCGCCCACCTGCGAGGCGTCCATGTAGCCGATGGCGCCCTCAGTGGAGGCGACCACCTGGCGCAGACCGGAGGTCTGGGCGCCGGACTGGGTGCCCTCGATCGGCCACACGTCCGAGGCCTCGTGCGTCCACACGTTCGGGGCGGCCTTCTCGAGGTAGTCGGTGAAGTTGTCCGTGGTGCCGGACTTGTCCGAACGGTTCACCGGGATGATCTGGAGGTCGGGGAGGTCCACGCCCTCGTTGTCCGCGGTGATGGCCTCATCGTTCCAGTTGGTGATCTCGCCCATGAAGATGCCGGCGAGGGTGTCCGGGGAGAGGTTCACGGTCTCCACGCCGGGGAGGTTGAAGGCCACGGCGATTGGGGAGAGCCAGAGCGGGAGCTCGATGACCTCGGACCCACCGCAGCGGGCCATGGCGGCGTCGATCTCCTCGGGCTTCATGATCGAGTCGGAGCCCGCGTACTGCACGGTGCCCTCGATGAACTGGGTGCGGCCACCACCGGAACCAACCGGGTCGTAGGAGGCGGTCACGCCCTCGTTCGCGGCCATGAACTCGGCCACCCAGGCGTTCTGGCCCTTCTCCATGGAGGAGGCGCCGGCGCCGGCGATCGTGCCGGAGAGGTCGGACGCGGGGGCCTCGGGCTCGGTGCCCTCGGTGTCCTCGGTGGTCTCGGTCACCGGGGTGGTCGGGTCGGCAGCAGCCGGAGTAGTGGGGTCGTCGCCGCCGCGGCCGCCGCCACAGGCGGCGAGGGTGAGGGCGAGCGCGGAGATAGCGGCGATGCCGGAGATCCGGCGGTTCACTGCAAGCTTCACAGTCATTCCATCCAATCAATCGTGATGGGGCGTGTTCGTGCCCATGACACCTGAGAACCTAAGGAGCGGGTGTGACTGCCGGGGATGCCAACGGTGAACAACAGGTGAACAAGCCTTATCGCTTTCGTCACACTGCCCAGTCTGTTCCCCAGAAGGTGAGGCCCGTCACTCGGACGCGCTGCTCTCCGGCCCTCCCGGCGCCTCGCCAGGGCGTGGGACACCGGGGTCACAGCGAGTAGGGCCGGTGCCTCTCCACCGCCACCACGGTGACGCCGCGGCGCGGGTGGCGGGTCAGGTGGGCCACCAGGAACTCTCCGGTCTTCAGCCACGGGTCCTTGCCCGGGATGTCCTCCTCGATGCGGGCGGGGGCGAAGGCGCGCAACTGGGACATGACGGTGGGCAGGACGGGCCGGTGGGTGCAGATCACCACGCCCTCACCGGGGGTGCGCAGTTCCGCGTCGATGATCTTGCGGGCCGCCTTGGGTTTGTCCTTGTGCGCGGCCTCGGTGAGCTCGGGACGCACCTCCACGCCCACGGCGGCAGCGGTGGCGTAGGGCAGGACGGTGTCGAAGCAGCGCTTCCACGGGGAGGAGACCACGCGGTCCACGCCGAACGCGGAGAGGAAGGGGACGAGCAGGGTGGCCTGGCGCTCCCCCACCTCGGTCAGCGGCCGGGTCTCCTCGTCCCCCTTCTTCCAGGCGGAGCGCCGCCGGGCCCGCCCGTGGCGGGCCACCACCACGGTCCACGTGTCCAGGCGGCCGTCGTCCCACTGGTCGATGAGCTCGCGCAGTGGCACCCGGTCGCGATCGTAGGTGAGCATCTTCAGGGCCTGGTGGGCGTCCATCCACCGCACCTCGTCCACCTCGCGCATGGGGGCGCGCCGCACGGGGGGCCGGGTGCGGGTCCACGCGCCCAGGTGGTCGGAGCGCGCCGCCCAGTAGGTGGCCTCCTTGGACTTGCCGCCGGCCAGCCGGTAGCGCACGGAGGCGAGCGGGAGCCCGAGGATCACCCGGATCCCGGTCTCCTCCTCCACCTCGCGCACGGCCGTGACCGCGAGCGGCTCGTCCGGGTCGGGCTTCCCCTTGGGCCAGGACCAGTCGTTGTAGGAGGGCCGGTGGACGAGCGCCACCTGCAGCCGCCGCCCGCGCTCCCTCCACAGGAGTGCCCCGGCGGCGCGGACGTCGGTACTCACCGAGCCGCCACCCTCTTCCGCGCGCGGGCCATCAGGATGTCCTGGATGTGGACGAGTCGGTTGCCGTCCTCGTCCTCGAACACCCGCTCCCAGGTGCCGTCGGGCATGAGGTGCCAGGACTGCGTGGTCTCCGCGGCCGCGGTCTCCAGCAGCCACAGGAGGTCGGCCACCTGGCGCTCGTCCACCACGTTGATGAGGGCCTCCACGCGGCGGTCGAGGTTGCGGTGCATGAGGTCCGCGGATCCGATCAGCACGTCCGGGTCCCCGTCGTTCGCGAAGGCGTAGATCCGGGAGTGCTCCAGGTAGCGGCCCAGGATGGAGCGGACCCGGATGTTCTCGCTCATGCCCTCGATTCCGGCGCGCAGCGCGCAGATGCCGCGCACCACCACGTCCACGGGCACCCCCTCCTGGGAGGCGCGGTAAAGGGCATCGATGATCTTCTCGTCCACGATCGAGTTGACCTTGATGCGGATCCAGGCCTCCTTGCCCTCCCGGTGGTTGGCCACCTCGCGCTCGATCCGCTCCAACAGCCCGCTGCGGATGCCGCGCGGGGCCACGAGGAGGCGGTGGAACTTGGTGCGCGGGGCGAACCCGGAGAGCTGGTTGAACCGGGGGGTGAGGTCCTGGCCCACGTTGCGGTCCGAGGTGAGCAGGCCGAGGTCCTCGTACCCGCGCGCCGTCTTGGGGTTGTAGTTCCCGGTGCCCACGTGGCAGTAGCGCACGAGCCCCTCCGCCTCCTGGCGGACCACGAGCACCAGCTTGCAGTGGGTCTTGAGGCCCACCAGGCCGTAGACCACGTACACGCCCGCCTGCTCGAGCTTGCGGGCCCATGAGATGTTGTTCTCCTCGTCGAACC
>CAZTOM010000162.1:0-5732 GCA_964615555.1 uncultured Actinomycetaceae bacterium | reverse complement strand
AGGGGGAGTGGCACCGGAGGCACCGTGAAGGAGTCCCGTCTTGCGGAGCGCCTGGCGGCGCACCGCCGCGCCATCGACCGGGCCGAGGGCCGCCTCCCCGCCGTGGCGCTGCGGCAGGCGGAGACCACCCTCACCCGGCTCGAGGAGCGGGCGGACCTGGCCCCCGACCGGACCGTGGTGGCCCTCCTCGGCGCCACCGGATCGGGGAAGTCCTCGCTCCTGAACGCGTTCGTGGGGGACACCCTCGCGCGCACGGCCGCGATCCGTCCCACCACCCGGGAGCCGCTCGCCGTGACGTGGGGCGGCGGGGCAGCCGAGCTGCTGGACTGGCTCCAGGTCCCCGAGCGCGCCGAGCGCGCCGACGACGGCTCCGGACTCGTGCTGGTGGACCTGCCGGACATCGACTCCACCGAGGCCCGCCACCGCGAGATCGCCACCCGGATGTCCGAGGCCGTGGACGTGCTCGTGTGGGTGCTGGACCCCCAGAAGTACGCGGACGCCGTGGTCCACCAGGACTTCCTGGCCCCCCTGTCCGCCAACGCGGACGTCACCCTCGTGGTCCTCAACCAGGTGGACCGCCTCGAGGAGCCGGTACGGGCCCAGGTGGTCCGGGACCTCCAGCGACTCCTCGACGACGACGGGCTGGGCGGCGTCCGTATCCTCACCACCTCCGCACTCACCGGGGAGGGCCTGCCGGAACTGCGCGCCGCGATCGGCAAGGTGGCCCGGGGCCGCCGTGCCCGGTTCGAACGTGCCGCCGGGGACGTGACCCGGGCAGCCGAGGCACTCAGGGAAGCTGCCGATGGCGCCCCGGACGTGGGCGCTCAGGTGGCAGGGGAGGCACGCCGGCGGCTGGTGCTGGCGGCCGCAAACGCTGCGGGGGTACCCGCCGTGCAGGACGCGGTGCGCGCGGACTACGTGCGGCGCGCCCGCCGCCACGTGGGCTGGGTCCCGCTGCGCTGGCTTGCCGGGTTGCGCTCCTCCCCGCTCAAGCGCCTCCACCTCGACCGGGCACCCGCACTGCCGGGAACCGGACGGTCCTCCCACCAGGCCGGCGCCGTCCAGGAGGCGGCCGTGCGCGCCGCCGCCCACGAACTGGTGGGCACGGCCACCCGCAACCTTCCGGACGGATGGCGACTGGCCGCCGTCGAGGAGGCGAACGGGCGCATCCCGGGGGCGGTGGACGGGCTGGACGCGCGGATTGCGGACACGGACCTGGAGCGGGACCGGACGCCCGGGTGGTGGCGCGCCTTCGGGGCGCTGCAGTGGCTCGCGTTCCTGGCCGCGCTGGCCGGCGGGCTGTGGCTTGGGGGGCTCGCGCTCCTCGGCTACCTGCGGATGCCAGCGCCGGAGACCCCCATGGTGGGGGACGTCCCGCTGCCCACCCTGCTGCTGCTCGGCGGGATCCTGCTGGGGATCCTGCTCGCGGTGCTCGGGATGGCGATCGCACGCGGGGCGGCCGGGCGCACGGCGGCGCGCGTGGGCAAGCGCCTGAGGGCCACCGTGGCGGAGGGGGTGGAGGAGCGGCTGATCGCGCCGCTCACCTCAGAGCTGGAGGACTACCACCTGTTCCGCGACTCCCTGGAGTTGGCCCTGCGCTCATAGCGCGGGCGCGGCCCGGTGCGGCCCCCGCCCCGCTGGCCACCCGGACCGAGGTCCGGTGCCATGCGCAGCGCGCGCCCGGAGACACGGGTCTTCTGGAGACGGCGCATCTGGTCATCGCTCGGCTCGGTTGCGAGCTCCACGAGGCTGAAGGAGGGCAGGATGTCGATCCGGCCGATCTCGCTGCCCTCGATCCGTCCGTCGCCCGTGAGCGCGCCCACGATCCCGCCGGGGTTCACGCCATCACGGTGGCCCACCTCCACCCGGTAGCGGAAGGGGTAGCCGCCCTGGCCGCGGGGTGCGCGGCCCGCCCGGGCGCCCTTGTCCCCGCCACGGGGGGCGCCGCCGTCGTCCCGGGAACGGCGCGGACGGGAGTCCTTGCCGCGGCCCTGGCCCTCGAAGAAGGCCTGCAGGAAGTTGCCGTGCTCGTCCACCGACTCCTCGCGGCGCAGGCGCCCGGAGGTGGTGGGACCGGTGGGGCCGATGTCCGTGACGCGGGCGAGGAGCGCGGCAGCCACGTACATCGGGTCCATGCCGGACTCGCGGATGGCGGCCTCGAAGCGGGAGAGGTCGCCTGAGGGAAGCGCACGCAGGGCGAGGGAGATGCGGTGGTTCGCCACGTCGTCGGGAGTGGGGACCTGCACCTCGGTGAGGTCCGCGCCGGTGGTGCGCTCGATGCGGCGCAGGCGGTCGAACTCCTTGGGGGTGAAGAAGGTGAGGGCCTTGCCGGAGCGCCCGGCGCGGCCGGTGCGGCCGATGCGGTGGACGTAGGCCTCGGGCTCGCGGGGGACATCGAAGTTGACCACGAGGCCGATGCGCTCCACATCCAGGCCGCGGGCGGCAACGTCCGTGGCCACGAGCACGTCGAGGGCGCCGCGACGCAGGCGCTCCACGATCTTCTCCCGCTCGCCCTGGGCGACGTCACCGGAGATGGCGGCGGCGCGCAGGCCGGCGGAGGCGAGGGCCATCCCCACCTCGTCCGCGGTGGAGCGGGTGCGGACGAACACGATCGCGGCGTCCTCGCGCCAGGTGGCGAGCACCCGGATGAGGGCCTCCTCCTTGAAGCGGAAGGGGACCACGGCGTAGGTCTGCTCGATGTTGGAGACAGTGGAGGCCGCGGGCGTGACCTCGATGCGCAGCGGTTCGGTGAGGTGCTCGGCGGCCACCTTGGCGATCGCGGGGGGCATGGTGGCGGAGAACAGGGCGGTGATGCGCTCCGCCGGAACCGACTGGGCGATCGTGTCCACGTCCTCCGCGAAGCCCATGGTGAGCATCTCGTCCGCCTCGTCCAGGACGAAGACGCGGAGCTGGGAGAGGTCCAGGGCGCCGCGGTCCATCAGGTCCATGACGCGGCCGGGGGTACCCACCACCACCTGGGCGCCGTGCTTGAGGGCGCGGAGCTGGGGCAGGTAGGAGGAGCCGCCGTAGACGGGGACCACCTCGGTGCGCTGGTGGCGCGCGAAGGAGGCGATGGCGTCGGCCACCTGGATGGCGAGTTCTCGGGTGGGCGTGAGGACGAGGGCCTGGACGTGGCGGGCCTCCGGATCCACGTGGGTGAGGATCGGCAGGCCGAACGCGGCCGTCTTGCCGGTGCCCGTCTGGGCGATCCCCACCACGTCGCGGCCGTCCAGGAGGGCGGGGATCGCGGAGCGCTGGATGTCCGTGGGGGTGGTGAAGCCCATCTCGTCGATGACGCGGGCGAGCGGGGCGGGAAGGGCGAAGG
Source organism: uncultured Actinomycetaceae bacterium (assembly GCA_964615555.1). GTDB lineage: Bacteria > Actinomycetota > Actinomycetes > Actinomycetales > Actinomycetaceae > JAAZBW01. Next base: position 2,407 of record CAZTOM010000162.1, on the reverse strand, counting down.
ACTGGAAGTCGGTCACGGTGAAGCTCTCAGGTGGGGCGGTGCCGCGTGGTGCGGCGGGGGCGCGGGTGGGGCGCAGCCGCTACGTGCGGCGGGGCCCGGACGGGGCGGGGAAAACGAACAGGACGGGGAAACGGGCGGGCGGAGAAGTGAGCGGGGCGGAGAAGTGAGCGGGGCGGGGATGGAGCGGGCGGCGCGGCCTACGGGGCAGCGAGACCAACGGGGCGCGGGAGGCGGCCACCACCCAGCCTAGGGGGAGGCGGTGGCGGCCGGGGAGGTGGGGGCGGTGAGGTTCCGCACACGGATCGTGGCGATCACGGAGGCCACGCCCACGAGGGTCAGGAGGCCGAAGCCCGAGGTGAAGCCCTCCGGGTTGCGGCCGAGCGTGGCGATGATGACGCCCACCACGGCGATGGCGAGGGCGGCACCGGCGCCGTCGGCGATCTGGAGGGCGGCAGAGACCTGGCCCTGGCGGGGACCTGGGGTGTGGTCCAGCGCGAAGACGGAGAGGGCGGAGAAGGTGACGCCCATGCCGAGGCCGGCCACCATCATCCCGGCCGCCGCCGCGATGGGTGGGACCCCGGGGAGCACGATGGCAGCCGAGAGCGCCACCCCGATCGTCACCAGCACCGTTCCGGCCACCGAGAAGTGGTAGCGGCGGTCCGCTCCCCTCAGGCGTGCCTGGATCATGGCGCCCACGGCCCACGAGAGGGAGCCGGAGGTGAGGACCAGGCCGGATGCTGTGGGGGACCAGCCGTGGCCCTCCTGGAGGAGGAGGGGCAGGTAGGCCTCGGTCCCGATCACCGCGCCGTTGATGTACAGCCGGGCCGCCACGGCGGAGGGGACACCCCGGCGCAGGGGAAAGGTACCGCGGGGGAGGAGCAGGGGGAGGAGGAGCATGATGACGAGGAAGGCGATGCCGGCTGTGGTGAGCGAGCCGGTGTCCGAATCGGCGGCCCCGGCGGACTGCAGCACGGCGAGGCCGATCGCGAGCCCCACGGCGGCGGGCACGATCCCGGCGGCGCGGCGCCGGATCCCTGCCCGCTCGGGGCGCTCCGCGGGGGGCATGGTGAACAGGGGGCGCAGCAGGATGAGCGCGATCACGGCGAGCGGGACCACGCCGATCAGGACGGCCCGCCACCAGCCGGCATCCGCCAGGATCCCGGCCAGCGCGGGACCCACCATGGAGGGGACCACCCAGGCGGCGGAGAAGGCCGCAAAGAATCCGGGACGCCGCTCCGGGGGGACCACGAGCCCCACGGCGGCGTACAGGGAGACGGTGATGAGCCCGATCCCGAACCCGGCCACGCCGCGCCCGAGGGCGAGGACCCACATCTCCGGGGCGAAGCCCGCGGTGAGGAGGCCGGCGGCTGTGGTGAGGACACCGAACAGGAGGGGCCTTTGGAAGGAGATCGCATCGATGAGGAGGCCGCCCACGGCGTTGGCCACCACCTGGAGGGCGAGGGGGAGGCCGGCGGCGAGCGCGTAGATGGCGAAGCCGTCCAGGTCCCGGGCGATCACCGGGAGGATCGTGGTGACCGCGAGGTTCTCGAACGCACCAATGGTGATGAGCGCCACCGCCCCGACCAGCAGGACTCGTTCGATATTGGGCGTGGTAGGGGAGGTGGACGGCACGATGCGATTGTCCGCCCGCAGGGCGACTAAGATCAACTTGGCCGCGCCCGTCTCGCGCGGTTCGGCAACGAAAGGTTCACCACGTGCTCCGCACCCACCTCGCAGGTTCCCTGCGCCCCTCTGACATCGGCTCCACCGTCACGCTGACCGGCTGGGTGGACCGCAGGCGCGACCACGGCGGCATCGCCTTCATCGACCTGCGCGATCGCTCCGGTGTTGCCCAGGTGGTGATCCGGGAGGACGTGGCGCACGAGTTGCGCTCCGAGTTCGTGCTCCAGGTAACGGGCCCCGTGCGGGAGCGCCCCGAGGGCAACGAGAACCCCAATCTGCCCTCCGGCGCCGTTGAGGTGGTGGCCGAGGACGTGGTGGTGCTCAACACCTCGGCCGCCCTGCCCTTCCAGGTCTCCGAGCACGCGGATGAGCAGGCCGGCGAGGAGGCGCGCCTGAAGTACCGCTACCTGGACATCCGCCGCCCCGTGCAGGCCGAGCGCCTGCGGCTGCGCGCCCGCGTGAACCAGGCGGCCCGCCGGGTGCTGGACGGCCACGACTTCGTGGAGGTGGAGACCCCCACGCTCACGCGTTCCACCCCGGAGGGTGCGCGCGACTTCATCGTGCCGGCCCGCCTCTCGCCCGGCAACTGGTACGCCCTGCCGCAATCCCCGCAGCTCTTCAAGCAGCTGCTGATGGTGGCGGGCATGGAGCGGTACTACCAGATTGCCCGCTGCTACCGGGACGAGGACTTCCGTGCGGACCGCCAGCCCGAGTTCACCCAGCT
>CAZTOM010000161.1:3657-5735 GCA_964615555.1 uncultured Actinomycetaceae bacterium | reverse complement strand
ACCGCCTAGCGGAGACGGTCCTCCACGCGGGCCACCTTCTGCGTCAGTTCGCCGGAGTGCCCGGGACGGATGTCCACCTTGATCACCAGACTGGCGCGGGTTCCGAACGCGAGCGCGGCATCGGTGGCGCGGCGCACCACATCGAAGCACTCGTCCCACTCCCCTTCGATGGTGGTGAACATCGAGTCCAGGCGATAGGGCAGGCCGGAGTCCTTCACCACCTGGACGGCGGCCGCCACTGCCTCGGAGACGGAATCGGACAGGCCGGCGCCGGAGGGCGCCACGGAGAATGCGAGCAACATGCCTCCGGCCTAGCAGCCCCGCGCGCCGCCGGCCACCGTGGAGTCGTCAGGGGCGGCACCGTGGCGCCACTCGGGGACGGCACCCGAGCCAGCCACCGTGGCGCCACCTTGGGACGGCACCCCAGCCGGCCTCGCGTGCGAGATACTGCGGAGATGAATCTGCTCATGCTCGGCGGAACGGGCACCATCTCCAGCGCCGTGCTGCACGAGTCCCGTGCCCGCGGGATCCAGGCCACGGTGGTGACCCGGGGCACGTCGTCGAGGCATCCGCTGCCGCCCGGGGTGGACGCCGTGCAGGGGGACGTCCGGACCAGCCCGGCGGTGGAGGAGGCGCTACGGAGGGCGAGCTACGACGTGGTGGTGGACTTCCTCGGGTTCCGGCCGGAGCACGTGGCGCAGGACGTGGAGTGGTTCCGGGGCCGGGTGGGGCAGTTCGTGTTCGTGAGCTCGGCCTCGGCGTACCAGACGCCGCCGCTGCGGCTGCCGATCACGGAGTCCACCCCGCTGCGCAACCCCTACTGGGCGTACTCGCGGGAGAAGATCGCGTGCGAGGACCTGCTGGTGCGCGAGTACCGGGAGAGCGGGTTCCCGGTAACGATCGTGCGGCCGTCGCACACGTATGACGAAACGCTCGTGCCGCTGGTGGGGCGGTGGACCGCGATCGAGCGGATGCGGCGCGGTGCCCCCACCGTGATCCCGGGCGATGCGACCAACCGCTGGACGATCACCTTCGCCTCGGATGTGGCCGCCGCGTTCGTCACGCTGCTCGGCCGCACCGATCTGGCAGGAGAGGCGTTCCACATCACCGGCGACGAGGCCCTCACGTGGGAGGAGATCGCCCGGACCCTCGCGGAGGCGGCGGGCGCACCACGCCCGGACATCGTCCCCGTCCCCTCGGACCTGGTCCGGCCCCATGACCACGACTGGGCGGAGTCCTGGATCGGGGACAAGTCCGTGGAGCGGATCTTCGACAACACGAAGATCCGGTCGGTCGCACCGGAGTGGGAGCCACGGGTGCCGTTCGCGGAGGGGGCCCGCCGGATCATGGAATGGCACGACGCCGACCCGGCGCGGAGGGCGCCCGACGAGCGGGCCGAGTGGGTGTTCGACCAGTTGGTGGCAGGGGTTCGGGGCTGACGCGAGCTATTGCAAAGCCTTCTTTGCAGAGATATCTTTGCAGTTATGGCCGAATCCCAGCCCGCCACGTGCCGCCACCGCCCGCAGACCTCCACCGCCGCCTTCAAGGCACTCGCGCACCCGATGCGCGTGAAGATGCTCCACGAGCTCGGGCGCGCGCCGGCCACAGCCACCTCGCTCGCCGAGAAGCTCGGGGAGTCCACCGGCTCCACCTCCTACCACCTGCGCCAGCTCGCCCGTCACGGACTGATCGTGGAGGACCCGGAGCTCGGCAACGCCCGCGAGCGCTGGTGGACGCCCGCCCCGAGCGGGGTGAACGTCTCACCTGAGATGGTCCTGGCAAACCCACAGGCCGGCTCCGTCCTCCTGGATTCCACCCTCGCCGAGTGGCACGTCGAGGCCGCCGAGGGCTTCCGCCGCGCCCTCTCCCGGGCGGGCGCCGACGACGGCTCCGAGACATTCGACCTCCTCTCCCTATCCCGTTGGGGCATCACGGGCACCCCGGACGAGCTCCGGCAGCTCTACGGCCGGATCGAGGAGATCCTCGAGCCCCACCTCACCAGCCGCGCCCCCGCGGAGTCGCACGAGCCGCGGGTACGGATGACCGTCCAGCTCATCGCGTTCCCCAAGGACTGAACC
>CAZTOM010000161.1:1977-3557 GCA_964615555.1 uncultured Actinomycetaceae bacterium | reverse complement strand
CGCAAGCCGCTCGGCTCTCGGCTCTGGCTGCTGCTCGCCGCCACCCTCTCCTCCAACGCGACCGACGGGTTCGTCTTCTTCGCCACCCCGCTCCTCGCCCTCACCCTCACCAAGGACCCGGTCCAGATCGCGGCTGTCACGGCGATCGCCCAGTTTGTCCCCGCCGTGCTCGGCCTCTTGGTGGGTGACTGGGCCGACCGCTACGACCGCCGCCTCCTCATGGCTCTCGCCGCCGGGCTCCGCGCTGTGGTGGTGGCAGCGCTGACCGCGCTTGTCATCACCGGGACCCTCACGATGCCGATGCTCTACGCGTTGGTGGCCGTGTTCACCGTGGGTGAGCTCACCTTCGATGTGAACGCCTCCGCCTCGGTCCCGGACGTGGTGGGCACCGGCGGCGAGCTCGAGCGCGCCCACGGCATGATCGGCGCCGGCCAGCAGGTGATGCAGGGGTTCATCGTGGGGCCCCTCGCCCCGATTGTGTTCGTGGTGGCCGCACCGCTTCCCTTCGGCCTCGGTGCGGTGCTCGCGGCGGCGGCGTGCGTGCTCGTGGTGGTCCTGCGTGCGCGTCTCCGTTCCGACGGCGCCACCCGACGCCCGGCGACTCCCACCTCGATGGAGCCCGAGCCCGCGGAACCCGAGCCCGACACGAGCCCGCGCGGGATGCTCGAGGGGTTCCGCGAGGTGCGGCGCAACATCCCGCTCCGCAACATCCTCATCGTGTGGCTCTCGCTCGGCGTGCTGTTCATGTTCGGGCAGGGCTCGTTCGCCTACTACCTGGTGGAGTACCTCGGGATGTCCGAGCTGGCCCTCTCCCTCCTGTTGGTGGCGCTCGGGATCGGCGGCCTCATCGGCTCGCTGATCGCCGGTCGGCTCACCGAGCGGTTCCGCCGCCGGACTGTGTTGAGCTGGGGGATCGTTCTGTCCGGGCTCGGCCTGTTCGTGCTGGGGCTCGCGCCCGCGGGCGGGATGGCGCTCGTGGTGGGATCGGCCGGCGCCCTCGTGGCAGGCCTGGGCTCCGGCGTGTGGAACGTGGTGGCGGTGGCCGCGCGCCAGCGGATGGTGCCGCGCGATCTCCTTGGGCGGGTGTCCGGGTTTGTGACCACGGTGTTCTCCCTGGTGGTGCCGTTCGCCACCATGGCCTCGGGGTGGGTCACACGGATGGAGCCGCGGATGCCGTGGTTGATCGCGGGCGGGTTGACCTTCGTCCTGATCGCGGTGATGCGCCCGCTCCTCGCCCCGGTGGACGAGGTGGGTCATGGGGGGACGTCCCCACGCCCGTCGTAGCCCGGCCCCTATCCCCTGCGAGCACTAAGTGCGGTCGTGCACACCGGCTCCGGCTACCCAACCTCCGGGACCGTGCCGAAGGCGAGGAGGTGGTTGGACAACTCCCGTGCGAGCGGCTGGTCAAGCCGTTCGGCCAGCAGGAGGGCTGCGGCAAGGACATCCTCCCCCCACTCGTCCACCAGTTCCAGCGCCAGCCCCGCCGGACCCTCCACCCCGTGCACGACGACGTCCGCGAGCCCTGCCTCGACCAGCTCCCCTTCCAGCTCGGGGCCGTGGTGGAAGTGGCCTGCCGGGAA
>CAZTOM010000161.1:0-1877 GCA_964615555.1 uncultured Actinomycetaceae bacterium | reverse complement strand
GTAGGCGCGGATACCGGCGTCGAGTTTCTGCTGGTCTATGCGAGAAGCCTAGGGAAGCGTGACCCGGGCGAGCCAGCCATTTTCGGGGTCCGACGTGAGGGAGCGGAGCTCGGCCTGGAGGTTCTCCCGGGCGTCGGCCTCCCACAGATCGCGACCCTGCGGCGAGTGGAAGAGGTGGCGTCCGGGGCTGGGGGCCTCGGCAAGGGTGCCTCCGCCGAGGAGGCTCTCCACCACCTGGCGGCGGCCCTCCAGGAACTCGGCATCGGGGACGTGGGAGTACTCGAGCCGGACGTCGCGGAGGTAGACGTGGTAGCGGCCCTGGTTGACGGCAAGGATCGAGAGGTCGGCATCGGAGAGGAGGGCTCCGGACTGGTCCCCCGGATCCGGGGCGTGGGTGGTGGTGAGCCGGACGAGCCGGGCCACCTCTCGCGCTTCGGGCTCCCCCACCACGGGGGCGAGCTCGGCCTCCGCGAGCGCGGCGGCGGCCTCCTCGTCCTGGCCGGGCCTGCCGAGGTACACGGCGTCGTGGTACCACGCGGCGAGCGCGACCGGTCGCGTCGGGGTGCCACCGGTGAGCTCGTCGAGGGCCGCAAGGCACTGGGTGAGGTGGCGGACGTCGTGGTAGTGCCGGTGCGGTTCGCGCCACCGCCCGGTCAGGGAGGCGCCGAGGTGCGGGTGGCCCGGCATGAGGTGGTCCCACCGGCGGACGGCGTCCTCCACTGCAGCCGCCCTCGAGGGGGCGCGGTGGCGGGCTGGCACACGCAGGCCGGAGGCGATGAGCCGCCGGACCAGCTCGCCCGAGGAGACGGGGAGGGCACCGAGGCCGAGGGCCGCAGCGTGTAGGTGGGCGGGGACATCGTAGTGGTCGTGGTCGAAGCCGCGCGTGGGGATGCCGAGGGCGCTCGCGAACCCGTGGAGCTCGGAGAGGGAGGCGTCCGAGACCAGGTGGGCCCAGACCGTGCCGTGGTTCGGCCAGCGGGGCTCATCGATCAGGATCGCCATCGGGTAAGGGTCTCACGGTGGGGGCCGGAGGGCAGTGGGCACGCCCGCCGTCCGCGGCGAACCAGCCGCCCGGAGGGCAGAGCTCACCCCCGCCGTCCGCGGCGAACCTGCCGTCCGGGACGCCGGGCCGGGAGGGTGCGGCCCGTGGGCGGGGAGGTTCCGGAGGTGGCATAGAGGTCGATCCATGCCTTCGCGGGGAGGTCCCGCGGCAGCGCGTGGGCTCCGAGGCCGTACGAACCCAGCCACCGGGCTACCTGCTCCTTGGAACCCACAGACGTGGTGTGGCGCAGGATCTCTCCGAGGCCCCGGCCCTTCCCGGTGAAGACGCGGTGGACGAGCCCCTGGAACGCGCGCCGCTCCTGGGCCGGGATCGCGGGCTCTAGGTTGCGGCGGATCGTGATGAGCCCGCCGTCCACGCCGGGCATCGGCGTGAAGGCGCGGGCCGGCACGCGCCCGTGGAGGGCGAAGGTGAACCAGGGCGCCCACTGCGCGGTCATCATGGTGGACGCTCCCACGCCGGCGCGCCGGCGCGCGACCTCCCACTGCACCAGCAGGATCGCATCGGTCCAGCCGGGTGCGTGGAGGAGGCGCCGCAGGATCGCGGTGGTCAGGTGGAAGGGCAGGTTGCCCACGATCACGTGGGGATGGGCCGGGAGCCGGTAGGTGAGGAAGTCCTGGTTCACCACGGTGGCGCGCCTGCCCAGGCGCTCCTCCAGTCCCGCCGCGAGCCGTTGGTCGATTTCTATGGCGGTGACGGGCCTGCCGAGGGTGACAAGGCGTTCAGTGAGGGATCCGCTGCCCGCGCCGATCTCGAGGATGGGTCCGTCAGTTGCCCGGACGAGGTGGATGATCTGGGTGATCGTGCGGTGGTCGTT
>CAZTOM010000160.1:0-5867 GCA_964615555.1 uncultured Actinomycetaceae bacterium | reverse complement strand
CGACATCGACGAGGTCATCCAGGTCATCCGCTCCTCCGACGACTCCGCCCAGGCGCGCTCCCGCCTCATGGGCGTCTTCGACCTCACCGAGGTCCAGGCCGAGCACATCCTCCAGCTCCGGCTGCGCCGCCTCACCAAGTTCTCCCGCATCGAGCTCGAGGCCGAGCGGGACAAGCTCGCCCGCGAGATCGAGGAGCTGGAGGCGATCCTCGCCTCCGAGGACCGGCTACGCGCCGTGGTCTCCGAGGAGCTCGCCGACGTCTCCGCCCGCCTTGCCACCCCGCGGCGCACCATCCTGCTCGAGGACTCCGGTGCCGCGGCTGCTCCGGCTGCTCCGGCTGCCCGGGCGGCCCGCGGTTCCGCTGGGGGCCGCCGGGGGGCGACGGCGGGTGTTCCGCTCGAGGTGCCCGACGGGCCCTCCCGCGTGCTCCTGTCCGGCACGGACCTGCTGGCCCGCGTGGACGGAGAGGTGGCGGATGACCGCAGCGGCCCGCGACGGGCCCACGACGCCCTCCGCTCCGCCGTGGCCGGGAGGACCCACGGGGAGGTGGGGGCGCTGACCACCGCGGGGCGCGTGATCCGGATCCCCGTACTCGACATCCCTGCGCTCGCACCCGTGGAGGGTGCGCCGGGGCTCTCCGGGGGCGCGCCCGTCTCCGAGATGCTCGAGCTGGCTGGCGACGAGGACGTGGTGGGGCTCGTGCCGATGGACCAGGACGCGCCCGTGCTCGTGCTGGCCACCGCGCAGGGGTTCGTGAAGCGCTTCCGTTCAGCGGACTTCCCCGCGAAAGGCGAGAGCTTCGAGGTGGTGAAGCTCGAGGAGGGTGACCACGTGGTGGGCGTGGGCGTGACCTCCGAGGAGGAGGACCGGATCGTCCTGGTCTCCTCCGATGCCCAGTTGCTGCACTTCCCGGCGTCCGCAGTGCGGCCCTACGGGCGCGTCTCCGGCGGGATGGCCGGGATCCGGCTGGCGCCCGGCGCGCACGTGGTCTCGCTCTCCGTGGTGCCCGAGGCGCTCGTGGACTCGGCCATGCTGGTGACCGTGACCGGCCAGGAGGGCGCACTGCCCGGGACGGTGGCCGGGAGCGCGAAGGTCACGCCGTTTGCCCTGTACCCGGGGAAGGGCCGGGCCACCGGCGGGGTGCGCTCCCACCGCTTCCTGCGCGGGGAGGACCTGCTCCAGCTCGCCTGGGTGGGGGTCTCCCCGCGGGCCGTGGGATCGGCGGGCCAGGAGGTGGAGCTGCCCGAGGTGGACCAGCGCCGTGACGGCTCCGGACGGCCCCTCCCGATGCCGATCACCTCGATCGGGTAGCCGGGGTGGGTGCGGCTCAGAGGTCCACGGCCCAGAAGACGCTGCGGTAGGTGGGTTCGAAGCCGAGGGTCTCGTAGAGGAAGCGGGCCGTCTCGTCCACGTTGGCGTCCACATCGATACCCGCATAGTCCATGCCGGCGTCCTTGAACGCCGTCATCGCGGCACCCAGCAGGCCCCGGCCGACGCCGCGCTGGCGCCACTCGGCCATCACGCCGAAGGAGTCGATGTAGCCCTCGCGCCACCCAAGCATCGGCCAGTCGTCCTCGTAGCGGGCGCCCACGATGTAGCCGGCGATCCGGGCGCGGTCCGAGGCGCGGTCCACGGCCACGAAGGACCACTCCGGCACGAGCTCGGCGATCTCCTTCTCCCACTCGTCCGGTCCCACGGAACTGCCGAGCCCGGCATCCCCCAGCGCCTGGTTGTAGGCGCGGCGCACCTGGTCCGTCCAGATCGGGGACCACGGCTCGATGCTGAGATGCTGGGAGAGCTCCGCCTCCGGGACCGGTTCTGACAGGTCCCGGCGCATCTGGGTGAACGAGTGGCGCTCCGTGAATCCATTGCGGGTGAGGATCTCGGACATGGTGGCGAGGGACTCATCCGCGATGTGGACGATCTGCGCCGGGCCCTCGTAGCCGGAGTCCGCCAGCAGGTGGCGTGCGATGTCCAGCTGCCAGTCCACGATCTGGGAGCCGATGGAGCGCATCCGCCAGTCCGGGTGGACCGAGCCGGAGCACACGGCCTGGACCAGGTCTCCCCCGCCGAGCGTGACCCTCACGAACCCGAAGGCCACCAGGCTGCCGTCCTCCGCGAGTCCCGCGTAGCCCGCGTGGGGCCGGCCGGGGTGGAAGAGCTCCTGGATCTCGGCGAGCGTGGTGCGGTAGGGGGTGCGGTCAGCATCCTCGCACTGGTGGACGAGCGCGAGCATGAGCTCCACGTCCGCCTCGGTGAGCTTGCGCCAGGGCACACCCGTGGAGGGGATCCGGATCTGGGCCGGAGGATCTGCCCGCACGGCCAGGGGGGCGAGCTCCTCGACCTCCCCGGGCTCGATGGGCGCGCCTGCCTCGGGCGTCTCGTCATTACGTTTCACAGCAGCTCGATCGTGTAGAGCGGATCAGAGGCCATGCCATGGTAGCCGTGGTTGGCGAGCGGGCGGGCCCACCTCTCCGCCCGGGCCGGGGTGAGGGCCATGGTGATAAACCGGTATCCGGCCTCCAGCAGGGACTGTGCGAGGGCCCCGAGGAGGGGCGTGGCAAGGGTGTGGTCACCGCCCGGGAGGATCAGGTCCAGTGCCACGGCGGCGGGCTCGGCCTGGTTCGGGGCCACGGCCGCGGTGAGAATGCAGGCACGGATCTGGCCGCCCTGGGTGGCCACCAGCGAGATAGCAGGATCGGCCACGGACACCAGTTCGGTGGGGGTGAGTCCGCGGACCAGGAAGGAGTGCGGGTCCGGCGTGGCATCGAGCAGATCGGCCAGGGCGGGGCGATCCCCCTCCTGGAGCTGCCGAATCTCCCAGCCGTGGTCCATCGCGGTGTGACCGGATGCCCCGGAACCCAGATCGCGCCCCACCACCTCCACGCGGGCGGCGGAGGAGAACCCGGCGGCCGTGTAGAGGCGGCGCCGGTCCACCATGGAGGCCGCGATGGGGGCTCCGATCGCGCTGCCGCCCCCCGGGTGCTCCCCCAGGACCCGCAGGGCCACGCCGTCCTGCCAGGCGAGCAGGGCGCGCCCGATCCCCCGGCCCCGCCAGGAGGGGTCCACAAGGGCGCGCACGGCGGCAACCCGCCGTCCGCCCTCCGCTGCGATCCGGACGGTGCCCACGGCGATGAGCGAGCCGTCGGCGGCGCGGCCTGCGAGCGTGACGTGCAGTTCGGGACCAGCGGAAGGATCGCCGTCGACGGGGTGCGGGAAGAAGAGGCGGCGCAGGACCCCGGCGGGCCGGGGCATGCGGCCGGAATCGGCGCCGTCCGCACGGATCGCGAGCTGTTCCAGCTCGTCCGGGCCCACGCCCGTCGCCGCCGACCAGGTCAGGCCGAGGTGGCCTCCGGGGACGGGAACGTCCGCGAGAGCGGCGAGGGGATCTGCGTGCACGGTCATGATCCTACGGTGCGCGGGCGAACGCGTCCCACAGGTCTCATGCGTCGATGGCCTCGCGCTGCACCCGGGAGGCACCCGCGACGATGAAATCCTTGCGCGGGGCCACCTCGCTGCCCATGAGGAGGTCGAAGACGTCCTCGATGCGCTGGAGCTCCGCCTCGTCCGCGAGCGTGATGCGCCGCAGGGTGCGGTGGGCGGGGTCCATGGTGGTCTCCGCGAGCTGGTCGGCGTCCATCTCCCCGAGGCCCTTGTACCGCTGGATCGGGTTCTTGTAGTTCCGGCCCTGCTTCTCGAGGCGCGCGAGCACCTGGTGGAGTTCGGCCTCCGAATAGGTGTAGATCACCTCACCGGGCCGCCGCCCGGAGCCGGAGACCTCCACCCGGTGCAGGGGCGGAACGGCCGCGAACACGCGTCCGTCCTCCACGAGGGGACGCATGTACTTGAAGAAGAAGGTGAGCAGCAGGGTGCGGATGTGGGCGCCGTCCACGTCCGCGTCCGTCATGAGGATCACCTTGCCGTAACGGGCCTGGTCCAGTTCGAAGGTGCGCCCGGAACCGGCGCCGATCACCTGGATGATCGAGGCGCACTCGGCGTTGCGCAGCATGTCCGTGGGAGAGGACTTCTGGACGTTCAGGATCTTGCCCCGGATCGGCAGGAGGGCCTGGAACTCCGAATTGCGGGCGTCCTTCGCGGTGCCCAGGGCGGACTGGCCCTCCACGATGAACAGCTCGGAGCGGCCCACGTCATCGGTGCGGCAGTCGGAGAGCTTGGCGGGCAGCGAGGAGGTCTCCAGCGCGTTCTTGCGCCGCGTGATCTCCTTGTGCATCCGGGCGGAGACGCGTGAGCGCATCTCCCCCACGATCTTCTCCAGTACGAGCGTGGCCTGGTCCTTCATGGCCTTCCGGTTGGAGCCGAAGACCTCCTCGAGGCCGGCCTCCACCACCCGGGCAACCACCTGGCGCACGGGACCGGTACCGAGCACCTCCTTGGTCTGCCCCTCGAACTGGGGCTCGGGCACGGCGACGTTCACCACCGCGGTCCGGCCCGCCTGGCCATCATCCGTCTCGATCCGGTAATCGCGCGCGGTGATCTTGAAGCGGCGGGGGGCGGCCTCGATGTGGCGGCGCACCACCTTCAGGAGGGCCTGCTCGAACCCGGTCACGTGGGTGCCGCCCTTGGGGGTGGCGATGATGTTCACGAAGCTCTTGCCCACGAACTCGTACCCCGCGCCCCACCGGAGGGCCACATCCACCTTGCAGGTGCGCTCCACCTCCTTGGGCCGCAGGTGTCCCTTCCCATCCAGTTGCTGGACGGTCTCCGTGTAGGTGCCGCTGCCCGTGAGGTGCCACGTGTCCACGAGCGGGTTGTCCGGGGCCAGGAAGTCCACGAAGTCCACCGTGCCGCCCTCGTAGAGGAACTCCTCTGTGCGCGGGTCTGCGTCCGCTGCGGGGGCTGGGGTCTCCTCCACCGCGAACAGTGCCTCCGAATTGGCGATCAGCTCCCCCGCCTCGTCCGCGGAGTCCGCGCTGGGGGCCGCGAGGCTGGCCGCCTCCTCCGGCTCCGCGGCGTCCGAGAAGACCTCCTGGGGCGTGAAGTCGGTGCGATTGTTGGTGACCCGCAGGGTGAGGCCGGGCACCAGGAACGCCGTCTGGCGGGCCCGGTCCAGGAGCTCTGGGTACTGGAAGGTGGCGGTGGCGGGGAAGATCTGGCGGTCCGCCCAGTAGCGCACGCGCGTGCCGGTGCGGCTCTTGGGGACGGACCCCACCTTCTCCAGCTCTGCCTTCTTGCCGGCGGGGGTGAAGGGGGAGTCCGGGGACATGCCCCTGGAATCGTCGAAGCGGCCGGGGATGCCGCGCTGGAACTGGAGGCGCCATGTGGTGCCGCCGCGGTCAACCTCCACGTCCAGGCGGGAGGACAGGGCGTTCACCACGGAGGCGCCCACACCGTGGAGGCCGCCGGAGGACGAGTAGGAGCCGCCACCGAACTTCCCGCCGGCGTGCAGCTTCGTGTAGACCACCTCGAGGCCCGACTGGCCCGTACGCGCCACCGTGTCCACCGGGATTCCGCGGGCATGGTCACGAACCTCCACGGAGTCATCCGGGTGGAGCACCACCTCGATGAGGTTCCCGTGGCCCTCCAGCGCCTCGTCCACCGCGTTATCGATAATCTCCCACAGGCAGTGCATGAGCCCGCGCGAGTCCGTGGTGCCGATGTACATGCCCGGCCGTTTACGCACGGCCTCCAGCCCCTCCAGTACGGACAGGTCGCGCGCCGTGTAGGCGCCCTTCGGGGCAGTGGTACGGGTCTTTGGTGGCACGGCTTCATCCTAGGTGGGCGGACTGACACGATCGCGGAGGGCGGTTGTGGCGTGCCGCGCACCTGTTCTGGCTGGGTGGGTTCCGGTGGGGACGGCTGGCTCCGGTGTGACCGGCTGGGTTCCGGCGCGTTGCGCCCGCCGTCC
>CAZTOM010000159.1:0-5903 GCA_964615555.1 uncultured Actinomycetaceae bacterium | reverse complement strand
GCGGGTGGATGACCGCGCCGTTTTCGACGCCACACACGCGCTGCTGTTCGAACTCTTCGAGGCCGGGCACATCGACGGCTTCCGGATCGACCACCCGGACGGCCTCGCGGACCCGCGCGGCTACATGCGCTGGCTCTCCGAGGCCACGGGCGGCGCGTGGATCGTGGCGGAGAAGATCCTGGAGGGCGCCGAGCAGCTGCCCTCCGACTGGCCGATCGCCGGCACCACCGGCTACGACTCCGCGTGGCGGATCGGCGCGCTGCACGTGGACCCCTCCGGCGCGATGGAGCTCTCCGCGATCCAGCACCGGCTGACCGGGCGCGCGCTCTCGCTGGAGGAGGAGGTGGAGGCCGGAAAGCGGCTGGTGGCCACCGAGTCGCTGCACGCGGAGATCCACCGGATCGCCACGCTCGCCTCGGAGATCTGCCACGACGACATCCGGCTGCGCGACCACACCTTCCGCTCCATCTCCCGCTGCCTCGAGGAGCTGGTGATCGCGATCCCCCAGTACCGCGCCTACGTGGTCCCCGGGGAGGAGGCGCCCGCCGCCTCCGAGGAGATGGTGCGCGAGGCCGCCGCGGAGGCCGCCCGGCACCTGTCCGAGGACCGCCAGGAGACCCTCGAGGTGGTGGTGGACCTGGTCCTCGGCCGCGAGGTTGGTTCCGCGGGGCGCCGCCACGAGGAGCGCCGGGCGGAGCTGATCGTCCGCTTCCAGCAGACCTGCGGTGCGGTCATGGCCAAGGGCGTGGAGGACACCGCCTTCTTCCGCTGGACCCACCTGGTCTCCGCCGCAGAGGTGGGCGGGGCCCCGGACACCTTCGCCATCACCCCGGACGAGTTCCATGCCTGGAACGGCTCCATGGTCAAGGAGTGGCCCGTCACCCAGACGAACGGCTCCACGCATGACAACAAGCGCAGCGAGGACGTGCGCTCCCGCATCTCCGTGATCTCGCAGTACGCGCCCGAGTGGCGCTCCCTGGTGGAGAACATCCGCCCGCTCGTGAAGGACGTGGACGGGGTGAGCGCCAACCACCTCCTCCAGGTGATGGCCGGCACCTGGACCGAGGATGGTCCCATCTCCGCCGACCGGCTGGTGCGCTACATCGTGAAGGCCTCACGCGAGCAGAAGCTGTGGACCACCTGGACCGCGCCGGACACCGAGCGCGAGCAGGTGCTCGAGTCCGTGGTCCGCACCCTCCTCGAGGACCCCGCCGTGGCTGCGGGGTTCACGGACTGGGTGGCCCTCACCCAGGAGGCGGTGCGTACCGTGACGCTTGGGACGAAGGCCATCCAGCTCACCTCCCTCGGCGTGGCGGACCTGTTCAACGGCACCGAGACCACCCAGACCTTCCTCGTGGACCCGGACAACCGCGATCCCATGGACGTCGCCGGACTGCGCAGCATGCTGGAGACGGCCTACGCCCGCCGTCCGCGCACCCTCGCGGAGGAGAAGATGTCCCTCACGACGGCGGTGCTCCACCTGCGTCGTCGCCGTCCCGGTGCGTTTGTGGGCGAGTACGCCGGGTACAGGCCGCTCGCCGCCTCCACTGGGCACGTGGTGGCCTTCGCCCGCGGGGACGACCCCGCCGTCTGCACCGTTGCCGTGCGCCTGTGGCGCTCCTTCGCCGCTTCCGGCGGGGCCGGTGACCACACGGTCTACCTCCCGGAGGGGACGTGGCGGGATGTCCGCACGGACGCCGTCTACGAGGGCGGCCAGGTCTCGCTCGCCACGCTGGTGGCCGAGTCCCCGGCGGTGGTGCTCGAGCGGGAGGACGGTGGGACGCGGTGACGATCGGTGTGCAGCAGGATGGTGTGACGCGATGAGGACGCCGGTGCAGGAGGACGGTGGGACCCGATGACGGTGCTTGTGCGGGTGTGGGTGCCCGGAACCGGCCAGGTTGAACTCGTGACGGCCTCCGGCCGCGTGCCGATGCTGCGGGACCCCGAGGCCCCGGACTTCGTGGAGATGCGGGTGCCGATCGGCACGGACTACCAGATCTCCGTTGACGGGCGCGAGCCCTACCCGGATCCGCGCAGCGCGTGGCAGCCGGAGGGAGTCCACGGCCCCTCCCGCGCCTTCGATTCCGCCGCCTTCGACTGGACTGACAGTTCCTGGGAGGGTCTGAGCGCCCTGGGCGCTCCCCAGTACGAGCTGCACATCGGTACGTTCACGCCCGAGGGCACCCTGGACGCGGCGATCGGCAAGCTCTCCCACCTCGCTGAGCTCGGCGTGCGGATAGTGGAGCTCATGCCCGTCAACGCCTTCCCCGGCGAGCGCGGCTGGAGCTACGACGGCGTGGGCCTGTACGCCGTACAGGACGCCTACGGGGGTCCCGAGGCCCTGCAGCGATTCGTGGATGCCGCCCACGGGCACGGCCTGGGGGTCTGCCTGGACGTGGTACACAACCACCTCGGCCCCTCCGGCAACTACCTCTCCCAGTTCGCCCCGTACTTCACGGACCGGCACATCACGCCGTGGGGTGAGGGCCTCGACTTCGACGGCCCCGGCTCCCGTCCCGTGCGCGACTTCGTGGTGGACAACGTGCTGCGCTGGTTCCGCGACTTCCACATCGACGCCCTCCGGCTGGACGCGGTTCACGAGATCCAGGACGACTCGGAGCGCCACATCCTCGCCGAGCTCTCCGACCGGGTGGCGGAACTGTCCGAGGAGCTGGGCCGCCCGCTCTCGCTGATCGCCGAATCGGACCTCAACCAGGCCATGATGGTGACCCCCACGGAGCAAGAGGGCCTCGGGATGACCGCCCAGTGGGCGGATGACATCCACCACGCCCTCCACGCCTACCTCACCGGGGAGAAGTTCGGCTACTACGGCGACTTCGCCGAGCCCGGGGTCCTCTCCCACGTGATGGAGCGGGTCTTCCTCCACGAGGGCGGACTGTCCACCTTCCGTGGGCGCAACTGGGGTGCCCCCGTCCCCGAGGGCACCGACCGGCGCCGGTTTGTGGCCTTCACCCAGAACCACGACCAGGTGGGCAACCGCGCACTCGGCGACCGTCCCGAGTCCAACATCCCCGCGGGCACCGCCGCCGCCGGGGCTGCGCTCCTGCTGATGTCACCCTTCACCCCGATGCTGTTCCAGGGCCAGGAGTGGGGCACCACCTCCCCGTTCCAGTTCTTCACCGACCACGGCTCGGACATCGGCCCCTACATCGCCGCCGGCCGCCGCGCCGAGTTCGCCGGCCACGGCTGGGACAAGATCTACGGCGAGGAGCCCGAGGTCCCCGACCCGCAGGCAGTGGAGACCTTCCTCGCCTCCAAGCTCCCCTGGGACGAGCTCGAGGGCGAGGGTGCCCAGCGCATGCTGGCCTGGTACCGCGAGCTGCTCGCCCTCCGCGCTGAGGTCTTCGGCGACGGCGCCACCCACCAGGACGTCAGGTGCACCGAGGGTGCGGGGTGGATCCGCCTCGTACGCGGCCCGATCACCGTGGTGGCGGCCCCGTTCGAGACGGCTGTCACCCTGCAGCTCGCTGCGTCACCGTCCGGCGTGCCCGCCGAGGGTGCGCCTGGGTCCCCCGCCGAGGGTGCGCCCGGGGTGCACCAGATGGAGGGCGAGGCGCCCGAGCCCGCCGCAGCACCCGGAGAGGGTGCGCCCGGGGTGCGCCACATGGAGGGCGAGGCGCCCGAGCCCGCCGCAGCACCCGCCGAGGGTGCGCCCGGGGTGCGCCCAGCGTCAGGTGAGGTGGTGCTGGAATGGGGCGGCGTCGTCGTCGCGGACGGAGAGGTGCGGCTGCCGCCGCACTCCGTGGCAGTGCTCCGGTCCTGACGGCAGGTGCCGGGCGGCTGCACCTCCTCCCGCCCTGCGGTGGCGGGGCTGCGGGACCTGTGGGCGCACCGCAGCGCCGTCTAGCTACGCCAAGCCCCGCGCGCGGGATTGGCTAGAAGCTTGTCTCCGTGGGCCGGGGGTAGACCCGCGCCAGGTTCTTGATGTGGTTGATGCTCGCGGCGGCGCGGAAGAACTCGCGCCTGCGGTTGCGGTCCGGGGCGTAGTCGAGCGGGTGGACCATGTTCTCCCGGGCGGCGCCGCGCACGCGCGCGAGCAGTTCGGCGTCGCGGACGTAGCGGCGCGTGAGCCAGAAGGGCACGATCCGGTAGACGCCGCGGCCCACGGTGCGGCGTGGTTCCACGTCCTCGCCCCGCGCATCCGCCAAAGCCAGGGCCATGGGGTTGGTGCCGCCGATGTTGATGAAGTAGTTGGACCGCCCCGGCCGCGGGTTCACGTCCAGCAGGTAGGGCGTGCCGGTGCGCGGGTCCACCTTGATGTCCACGGTGGCGAACCCGCGGTAGCCGAGCTCGGTCAACAGGTCAATCACGGGCTCGGCGTACTGCGGGAACCACTCCACGTACCCGATCGCCATGTTGCCGAGCAGATTGGGGGTGTGGATCGCGAGCAGCATGCGCGCGGTGCCCTGAATGATCGGGCGGCCGTCCGCCCCCATGTACACCGTCACCACGTACCCGGCGGTGTCGTCGCCGGGGATGAGCTCCTGGGCCAGCAGGCGGCCGGTGAACCCCGCGGAGGAGGCCGAGGCGAGGACGGAAGCGGCGTCGTCGCGGGACGAGGCCACGTACACCTTGAGCTTGCCGGGGAAGGTGAGCTCCTCCCACTCGGAGGAGACGGCGGGCTTGAGGATGAAGGGCGAACCGAGGCTCCCCAGGTGGGCGAGGCCGGCGTCCGGGGTGGTGGCGTCGATCTCCACCTCGCGCGGGGTGGACAGGCCCACCCGCGGCCCCAGCTCCGCCAGGAGCGCCTTGTCCGCCACGGCGTGGGTGTGCTCCGCGGCTGGCACGATCACGGTGGCCGCCTCCTCGAGGACGGAGCGGTGCCGCTGCACGAACTCCACCTGCGAGTCCGAGTTCACCACCACCACCGGTTCCTCCCCGCGCGTGTGGGCCTCCCCCACAAGCCCAAGCAGGGCGTCCAGTTGCGCCTCCTCGGTGGGGTCCGCGCCGAGCAGTGTGGGGGTGAGGATGGAGGAGTCGTTGATGAACCCACGCCCGAGGCCGGCGATCGTGTGGGAGTGCACGCCGTGGGCCTCGTGGAAGGAGCGTGCCATCGCGTACACCCCGAGGTCGGAGCCCAGGAAGATCGGTGCGGGGGCGCGGGACATGGTTGAAGCATAGCGGCGAGCCATCCCCGCCCCGGCGAGGCATCCCCGCCGCCACCGGGGGCGGCACGTAGCCTTGGGGGCGTGAGCGAGCCGATCCCCTCCGACTTCCTGGAGGCACTCCAATCGCTGCGGGGCCACCGCTTCCGCCGCGAGGTGCACCTGGAGGAGATTCCCGCGCCCACGCGGATCGCCCCGTTCTCGCTCGCACTCAATGCCGAGCTGAACCCCTCCCGCGATCCGGACGACCTCCTCGGCCACGGCCGTTTCGTGGTCCTCCACGATCCCGCCACGCAGCCCGCCTGGCACGGCACCTTCCGCGTGATCGTGATGGCCAAGGCGCAGGTGGACCCGGAGATGGGGATCGATCCGATGTTCGGGGAGGCCGGTTGGTCCTGGCTCGTGGACGCCCTCGAGGCCGCCGGGGCGGGATACCACCACCTCTCCGGCACCATCACGAGGGTGCTGTCCGAGACCTTTGGGGGCCTACTCCTCCAGTCGAACGCAACGGAGATGGAGGTGAGGGCCTCGTGGACTCCGAACACCACGGACCTCGGCCCGCATCTGGAGGCCTGGGTGGGGCTGATGGAGGCGCTGGCCGGCCTGCCCCCCGTGGGCGAGAACGTGGCCGTGCTCGGCCGGAGGCTGCGATAGCCACCGACGACCCCCGCACCGAACCCCCGCCCCGCTCCATCGAGGAACGCGGGGAGGGCAGCCGCCGCACGCGCCGCCGGGCACGCCGTCCCCGCCCCGTCGACGACGACCCCTCGCCTTCCA
>CAZTOM010000158.1:0-5959 GCA_964615555.1 uncultured Actinomycetaceae bacterium | reverse complement strand
AGCTCCTCCACGCGGTGCATCTGGAAGGTGACGAACACGTTCGCGGAGGAGACCACCTCTGCGCACACCCGCGACTGCGGGATCCCCACCAGGGCGTGCGTGAGCATGCGGAGCTCACGGGGTGGGACCGCGAGCCACAAGACGATCTGGAAAGGCCAGCCCGCGGCGGAGCGGACGAAATCGGCGCGGAACGCGATCCGGTCGTCCTGCACCAGCTTCTCGAGGCGGCGCTTGGCGGCCTTCTCCGAGAGGTCGAGGTGCTCGCCGAGCTCCCGGAAGCCCATGCGTCCGTCGTACTGGAGGGCCAGGAAGAGGGCGCGGTCAGCCTCGTCCACCTCGGCCCCGCTGCGCCGCGCGGGCGGGGAGAGGGTGCGGCCCTTCACCTCGGCTCGCTGCGCCGGGTCGAGGGCCCCGAGGTTCCACTGGCGGCCCCCGAACAGCCGGACCATCACGGCGGTGGAGAGGCGGCGGATCCCGGGAATCTGTCCGATCCCGTCCAGGATCAGGGAGGCGAGCGCGTCACGGTCCGAGGTGACCACGAGGGCGTACAGGGCGTAGTCGCCGGTGGTGACCTGGAGGCTTGCCACCTGGGGCAGGTCCACCAGCGCCTCGGTGACCTGGTGGAGGTCTGCCGTATCGCAGTCGATACGCACGGCGGCGCCCGTGAGGACCAGAGCGGGGCCGGGGACCGAGGAGACCCAGACCTCGCCGGAGTCCTCGAGCGCCCGCCAGCGCCGCGCCGCCGTGGAGGCGGACATGCCGAGCGCGGTGCCGAGCTGCTCGAAGGTGGCGCGGGGGTTCACGTGGATGGCGTCGATGAGGGCAACGTCGTTCTCGTCCATGGTGTCCGTTCCGTGCGTAGCGCTCAGGGCGGGTGGCACTCTCCTGCAGTGTTTCCAGCAGCATAGGAGATTTCCCGCGCTGATCCGCGTGCGGCTGGACGCTGGTGAGACTGGGGGGACTCCGGGCGGTGCCCGGCACGGTGAACCGAGGAGCAGGGCAGTGACGGACAGGATCGCGCAGCAGGAGCAGAACGTGCAGGAGGCGGGTGAGCGCCCAGAGACCGGCGGTGGGCCGGAGGCGGCAGGTGTGGACGGCGCCTTCGATCCGATCCCGCACCTGGACGCCGTGCTCCAACCGATCGGCCTGTCCCGCGAGAGTACGGGCGGAGAGGTCTCCTTCGCGGGTGCGGATCCGATGGTGCCGGACACCGTGCGGCTCGGCGCAGCGATGGCGATCCCAATGATGGCGGCAGCGGTGGGGGCCGCCACGTTCCACCGCATCCGCACGGGTGAGGGCCAGGACCTGCACGTGGATGTGCGCCGGGCCATCCACCATGTGACCCCGCACGCGTTCTTCCACCCCACGCTCAACGGCGAACTTCCGGAGCACGCCCTGGTGCCGGACAACCCATTCCTCCTGGACCACTACCGCACCCGGGACGGCCGCACCGTGATGGCCTCCGGCGTCTACCCCCATCTCGCGGCCAAGTGGTGCCGGTTCCTGGACGTCCCGCCCAGCAAGGAGAAGGTGGCCGAGGCGATCGGCCAGTGGGACGCGTTCGAACTGGAGGAGACAGCCAACGCCGCCGGCCTCCCGCTGTGCGTGGCACGCAGTGCGGAGGAGTGGCGGGCCCACCCGCAGGGGCAGGTCCTCGCGGACACACCCGTGGTGCGGCTCGAGCAGATCGGCGAGGCCCCGGTGAGGGACTACGGCCCGGCCGAGCGTCCGCTGGACGGGATCCGCGTGCTGTCCTTCACCCACGCGATCGCCGGCCCCACCGTGGGCCGGACCATGTCCGAACAGGGAGCAGAGGTGCTGTGCGGCACCCGCCCCAACGACTACGAGCACGCCTTCATCTACGTCCAGGCCAACATCGGCTCCCGCAGCGCCCTGCTCGACCTCAGCACCGAGGAGGGTCGCGCCAAGGTACGCGAACTGCTCGCAGAGGCGGACGTAGTGGTGAACAACCACCGTGGCTCCAAGCTGGAGAAGCTCGGCCTTGAGCCCCGCGCGCTCGCGGAGGACTTCCCGGGCCTCGTCTATGTCTCCATCACCTGCTACGGCAACGAGGGCCCGTGGGCAGATCGCGGGGGATTCGATATGAATGGCTCTGCCGCCTCCGGGCTCATGGTGGCCGCGGGGAGTGAGGAACAGCCGAAGCTCCCCATCACCGGCATGATCAACGACTTCATGACGGGCTACTTCGGTGCCGCCGGTGCCACGGCCGCGCTCGTGAAGCGCGCCACCGAGGGAGGTTCGTGGCACGTGAACGTCAACCTCACCCGCAACGCCATGTACTGCCTCGACCTTGGCCTCGTGGATCCCGCGCAGGCCGGATCCTCAGAGGAGAACAGTCTGCTGCCCCCGCACGTCTACGACGGCGAGACCCTCCTTGGCGAGCTCCACTTCCCCGGCCCACAGGTGGAGTTCAGCCGCACTCCGGCCCGCTGGCCGGAACCAGCACTGGTCCCCCGTGGGTCCTCCCCCCCCGAGTGGCGCGGGCCGCGCGCGGGGGAGTAGCCCGCGGGAATCATGGCGCACCGAGAGGAGCCAGCGGAAGATTTGGCGCACCCGCGCCGAGACGAGCCTGCGGTGGCTATGGCGCACCCGCGCCGAGACAAGCCTGCGGTGGCTAAGGTGCACCCGCTCACGTGAAGGACCCGGCGGCGCCGCCCGGACGGGCCGGGTCCAAGGCGGGCTACCCTCGGAGGATGACACCCGCCGTCGAGCACCCATCTGTCCGCGCTGCCCACGGGGCGGTGGCCACCTCCCAGCCGGCGGCGGCGCAGGTGGGCCTGGAGGTCCTGCGGGAGGGTGGCAACGCCGTGGACGCGGCGATCGCCACGGCGGCCGCGTTGACGGTAGTGGAACCGTGCTCGAACGGGATCGGGTCGGACGCGTTCGCGCTCGTGTGGGATGGCGGTCGACTCCACGGCATCAACGGTTCGGGGAGATCACCCGCCGCGGCCAGTGCCGCCCGTCTCCGCGAGGCCGGGCACCGTGAGGTCCCCTTGCGCGGGTGGGAGGCTGTGACCGTACCCGGGGCGGTGGCGATGTGGCAGGAGCTCCACGCGCGGCTCGGCAGGCTCCCGTTCGCACGGCTCATAGAACCCGCGGCCCAACTGGCCGAGGATGGCTTCGAGGTGACCCCCGTGGTGGCCCGCGGCTGGGAGGCGGGCGTTCGGATCCACGCGGGGCTGCGGGGCGAGGAGTTCCGCGAGTTCGGCCGGGTCTTCGCACCCGAGGGCCGCGCGCCACGCGCCGGGGAGCGCTTCCACCTCCCGGACCACGCCGCCACGCTGCGGACCATCGCGGCCTCCGGCGGGGAGGACTTCTACCGCGGCGTTCTGGCCGAGCGGATCGCTACGCACGCCGCCGCCACGGGCGGGCTCCTCGCCGCCGACGACCTCGCGGCCCACCACTCCCAGTGGGTGGAACCCATCTCCGCGCCCTACCGGGACCACACCGTGTGGGAGATCCCGCCGAGCGGGCAGGGGATCGCGGCACTCGCGGCCCTGCGGATCCTCGAGGGCTTCGACCCCCAGGACCTCGATCCCACCACCGATGCCGGGCTCCACCGGGCCATCGAGGCCGTGAAGCTCGCCCTCACCGACGCCCACCGCCACGTGGCGGACCCCGACGTGGTCCCCGTCCCCACCGCCGGCCTCCTTGACCCGGCGTATGCGGCGCAGCGGCGCCTGCTCATCGGGGAGCAGGCACTCGAACCGGCACCGGGCGCGCCGCCCGGCTCGGAGACGGTCTACCTCGCCACCGCCGATTCCGAGGGCCAGATGGTCAGCTTCATCCAGTCCAACTTCCACGGCTTCGGCTCGTACGTGGTGGTGCCGGGCACCGGGATTGCGCTGCAGAACCGGGCCCACGGGTTCTCGCTCGAGCCCGGCCACCCCAACGAACTCGCCCCCGGCAAGCGGCCCTTCCACACGATCATCCCGGGATTCCTCACCTGCCACCACGAGCCGGTAGGCCCCTTCGGTGTCATGGGCGGGCACATGCAGGCCCAGGGACACGTCCAGTTCGTGCTCCACACGGTGGACGGCGGCCTCGACCCGCAGGCCGCCCTCACCCGCCCGCGCTGGTACTGGCACGAGGGCCGCGAGATTCAGATCGAGGACACCCCGTGGCCGCAGGGCGACCCGGCCGCGGTCATCGCCGCCCTCGGGGCCCGCGGGCACGAGGCCCGACTCGCCGAGAACGAGTTCATCTTCGGCCGGGGTCAGGCGATCTGGCGCACCCCGGAGGGCTACCTCGCGGGTACCGAGCCGCGCGCGGACGGGATCGTCGCCGCCTACTGAGGCGGGCCCTCCCCGCGGATCCGGAACTCGAACACGTGGGAGTCACCCGGCTCCAGCACGATCACATCCTCCCCGGAGTTGAAGGCGTCCGGCGGGCACGTCATCGGCTCCACGGCAACCCCGGCCCGCCCAATCTCCTCACCCGAGTACACCTGGCACCACGGATCCTCCGCTTCCATCACGACGGCGGCGCCTTCCGGCCCCTCGAGCCGCGCCTCCCAGCGGGGAGGCAGTCCGGCGAACGCGTGGTCGACGGACCTTGCCCCGAACGTGTCTCCCGCGCGCAGGTCGAAGGTGCCGGCGACGTCGTCGAGGGAGACGGGCAGCAGGCGCTCGTCCACCCGCAGGACCGACGCGGCCGGGAGCGTGAGGCGGCACTCGTCCACTGGCGCGCGCGCGGTCAGGAACGGGTGGTGTGAGACGCCGTAGGGGGCGGAGCGGGGCCCCGTGTTCTCGCTCGCGATGCGCACGGTGAGCCCAGTTTCGGCGTCGATGGCGTAGGTCACGCGCACGGTGAGGGTGGTGGGATACCCCGGATCGTCGACGACGGCGGCGAGCGTCACGGCGGCGTCCGTCACATCCTCCGGGGTGAAGTCCGTCCAGCAGAGCAGTCCATGGAGGGCCGTGTTCGTGGCGGCCTCGTTGATCGGGACGCGGTAGGTCACGCCGTCCCAGGTGTACTCGCCGTCGGCGAGGCGGTTGGGCCACGGAGCGAGGACGCGGCCGGAGTACGCGAGGAGGGAGAGGTCCGGAGTCTGGGGAACCACGAGGTCGCGGCCTGCGAGGGTGAGGGCGCGCAGCGCTGCGCCACGGGTGCCGATCTCCGCGCTGTAGGGGCCGGCCGTGATGTGGTGGAGGGAACCCGGGTCCGCGGTCGGGGGAGTCGGAGCGAGAGGGTGGGTGGCGCCGTCGGGAGAGACGGAAGGCGCGGGGGAGAGGGAGGCGGGAGCCGCGTCGTCGGAGAGCATGGTGGGCCTTTCGGGAAAGGGGGCGGCCCCGGAGCAGGGGGTCTCCGGGGCCGCGCGTGGAGGGACGGATCAGCGGGAGACGGCGCGGCGTGCGCGGGTCAGAGCCCGCGGGCGAGACGGTAGTAGGCGTCGTTCCACCGCAGTTCGCGGCGGAAGGTTGCTGGGCGGGTCTCGGAGTCGATGACCACGAGCTCGCTCGCGATCATCTCCGCGAAGGCCTCCCACATGGGGCGGGTGGCGGCGGTGGTCATGACGGTGTGGTGCGCACCCCCGGCGGTGATCCAGCACTCCGCGGAGGTGGGAAGGTCCGGCTCCGGCTCCCACACGGCGCGCGCCACGGGGAGGTTCGGCATCTCCTGGTCCGGGCCCACAATCTCGACCATGTTGGCCACCAGCCGGAAACGGTCACGCATGTCCGAGAGTGCCACCACGATCGCCGGGCCGGTGTCCGCGTCGAAGACCAGCCGGACGGGGTCCTCGCGGTCCCCGATGCCGAGCGGGTGGATCTCGAGGCGCGGCCTCGCGGTGGTGAGCGTGGGGCAGATCTCGAGCATGTGGGCGCCGAGGATCTTCTCAGAGCCGGGCGTGAGTTCGTAGGTGTAGTCCTCCATCAGGGAGGCGCCACCCGGCAGGCCGTGGCCCATCACCTTGGCGGCGCGCACGAGGATGGCGGTC
>CAZTOM010000157.1:0-5996 GCA_964615555.1 uncultured Actinomycetaceae bacterium | reverse complement strand
TGCGCGCTGCGGTACATGCACACCGCCGCCGCAGCAGCCACGTTGAGGGACTCGGCCGCGCCGTGGAGCGGGATGGAGACCAGGTGGTCGCACGCCTCCCGCTCGGGGGCGGAGAGTCCGTGGGCCTCGTTGCCGAACACCCAGGCGGTGGGCCGGCCCGCCTCAAAACCCTCGGAGAACAGCGAGAGGGGAGCTCCGCCGTCGGCGCCCAGGAGCACGAGCCCCGCCGACCTGGCTGCGCTGACCGCATCCGGGAAGGAAACGCCGGTGACCACGGGCAGGTGGAAGATCGAGCCCGCGCTCGCCCGGACCACCTTGGGGGAGGTGACCTCCACTCCCCCGCGGCACACCACCACGGCATCCGCACCGGCAGCGTCCGCGATCCGGATGAGGGTGCCCGCGTTGCCCGGATCGGCAACGGACGGCAGGAGCATCACGAGCCGCGCACCCTCCAGCACGGAGAGTGGGACGGGTGGGGGGAGATTGGCCACCGCGAGCACGCCCTGGGCGTCGGTGCTCATGGCGGCGGCCACCTCGGCACTCACCTCGTGCGCGTAGAGGCGCTCCTGCCGGGCGGCGTCCAGGAGGGCACCCTGATCGGCGGTGGCGTACACGTCGCGCACCAGCTCGGGAGCGAACCTGATCAGTTCCGCCACCGCCTGCGGCCCCTCCACCAGGAACTGGCCATGCCGGGAACGCGCCGAGCGCCCGGAGAGTCCCGCCACCCGTCTCACTCTCTCGGAGCGGGGGTTGGCAAGGATCTCCGGGCGCTCGGTCATGGGTACTGAAACTAGCGCACCGCCGGGTGGATCAGGCGGGGCCGATCAGGCGGCGGGGGCGTTGACGTCCTTGGGGAGGGCGTTCTTGGCGGCCTCCACGAGCTTCGCGAACGCGGGCGCGTCATTGACGGCGAGGTCCGCGAGCATGCGGCGGTCCACCTCGATTTCCGCGAGGCGGAGGCCCTGGATGAACCGGTTGTAGGTCATGCCCTCGGCGCGGACGGCGGCGTTGATCCGCTGGATCCAGAGGCGGCGGAAATCGCCCTTCTTGTCCCGGCGGTGGTCGTAGCTGTAGACGAACGAGTGCGTGACCTGCTCCTTCGCCTTGCGGTAGAGGCGGGAGCGCTGGCCGCGGTACCCCGAGGCCTGGTCGAGGACTGTGCGGCGCTTCTTCTTGGCGTTGATCGCCCGCTTGACGCGTGCCATTGTGCTTCTCCTTGAGTGTTTCTGGGTGGTCCGGTGCGGCCGTTACTTCATACCGAGCATGCGCTTGACGGCCTTGGTGTCCGCGGGCGAGAGCTCCACATCGCCGGTGAGGCGACGGGTCCGCCGGGAGGACTTGTGCTCGAGGAGGTGCCGCTTGCCGGCGCGCTCGCGCATGATCTTGCCGGAGCCGGTCACCCGGAAGCGCTTCTTGGCACCGGAGTGCGTCTTGTTCTTGGGCATGATTTCCTCTTCTTTCCTTTTTCAGGCCTCGTGCCGACTCAGGCCTTGGGCTTGGGCGCGGCGGGCTTGGGGGCGGGTTTGGGGGCCGGTGCGTCACCGGCGGCCGTGGGGGCAGCGGGTGCCTTCGCGGGCCTCGGCGCAGCCTTGGGGGCCTTCGGGGCTGCAGCCGGCTTCGGCGCGGCCTTCGGGGCGGGTGCGGCCTTCGGGGCGGGTGCGGCCTTCGGGGCGACGGCGGGTGCCGGCTGCTCCGTGGCGGCAGGTGCCGCCGGGCGTGCCTCCTCCACGGGGGCCGGGCGCGAATCGCCGTCGGACGAGCTGCGGGAGGCGGCACGGGCGGCCTTGGCGGCCTTGTGGGCCTCCTGGTTGGCCTTCTGGGAGGCCTTCAGCTCCTCGTGCTTCTTGAGCTGCTCGGACTTGGCCTGCGCCTTCTTGCGCACCGGGCCGATCACCATCACCATGTTGCGGCCGTCCACGCGGGGCAGCGACTCCACGGTGCCGTACTCGGCCACCTCGTCCGCGAGCTTCTCGAGCAGGCGCACACCCATCTCCGGGCGGGACTGCTCACGGCCGCGGAACATGATCATGACCTTGACCTTGTCCCCTCCCTTGAGGAAGCGGACCACGTGACCCTTCTTCGTCTCGAAATCGTGGGTGTCGATCTTGAGGCGGAAGCGGATCTCCTTCAGCTGGGTGTTGGCCTGGTTGCGGCGCTGGTCGCGCGCCTTCATGGCCGACTCGTACTTGAACTTGCCGTAATCCATGAGCTTGCACACGGGCGGGCGCGCGTCCGGGGCCACCTCGACCAGGTCGAGATCGGCCTCGGCGGCGAGGCGCAGCGCGTCCTCGACGCGCACCACACCGACCTGCTCGCCCGAGGGGCCCACGAGGCGGACCTCCGGGACCCGGATGCGATCGTTGATACGGGGCTCGCTGATGGGAGCTTCTCCTTCGTTGTATGGCGGACGGCCACACGAAAAAACCTCCGTGTGGCGTGCACGCGGAGGCTGGATCGGGCGCGTGGGGCGCCCCGGCAGGGAAGGCCCTACCGCCTGGACCCGGCCTCTGTTGCGCGGACTGGTGGCCGCGCGGTTGAGACCCAGGTGGGATTTCTCCGCTTGCACATCTCGCCCGGGTGGGCGGGATCGGTCGGCATCTATCGTAACAGGCGGATCCGGCCCCGCGGGAGGTGGGGCGGCGTGAGGTGGGGCACGCGGCCCGCCCGTGCGCGACTTCTCTCGGGTGACACCCACCGCGGTCCGGATCACCTCGCTCCCCACCAATGCCGTCCCCGGTGAGCGGATCGTCTCGTTCGCTGGCGTGTCCGTCCCCTTCGAGACGGTGATCACCGACCCGGAGGTGATCGCCGCCGCCCACGCCTCGGACGCCTACACGCTCTGGACCATCGACCCCTCGCTCTCGGATCTGACCCTCACCGTGGACTACGCACTCGCGGAGCCGCTCCGCGTTGTGGTGGTGCCGCCGGCCGCCGTGGGCGGCAGTGTGGGCAGCTTCTGCGTCGAGGGCCGCTCCGGCACCGTTCCGGTGGAGGTGGTCGGCTCGCAGCTTGGCCAGTCCTTCGTCACCTCGGACCGGGACCTCCCGTCCGAGGTCCGGCTCCCGCCCCCGGGCGGCCAGATCGCGTGCGGCTGAGCGATGAGGCTCGAACTGGTGGATGTGGCCGCGCGCTTCGGTGAGCGGCCCTGGCTGTTCGGCCATCTGAGCCTCACTCTCGTCCCGGGGGACCTGGTGGGAGTGGTGGGGCCCTCCGGTTCGGGCAAGTCCACCCTCCTCTCGATCCTTGCGGGAGAGCTCGCACCCACCCGGGGAACCGTTCGCCGGGACGGCGTGGAGCGGATCGGCTGGGTGTTCCAGAATCCCTACGGAGTGTCCCACCGCACGGCGCTCGACCACGTGACCCTGCCGCTCCTCGCTCGGGGCGCCGCCCGCGGGGGCGCCGACCAGCACGCCCTGGCGCTGCTCGAAAGGTTCGGCCTGCGCGAGGTGGCCTTCTCCCCCTTCTCCGCGCTCTCGGGCGGGGAGGGCCAACGCCTCCAGTTGGCCCGCGCCCTCGCCTCAGGCCCGGACCTGCTGCTGGTGGACGAGCCGACCGCCCAACTGGACTCGCACACGGCCGCCGGGGTGAACGCGATCCTCGGGGAGCTCGCCTCCTCCGGGGCGGCCGTGGTGATTGCCACGCACGATCCGCGTACCGCGAGCCAGTGCCACCGCGTCGTCGACCTCGGCGACCACCCCATGGGGGACGGCGATGCGGCTGCGTGAGGTCTTCCGCGAGGCGCGGCGCAACCTCGCCAGCGGCACCACCCGCGCCCTCACCTGGGCGCTGCTCCTGGCCGCCGTCATCCTCCTCACCTCGGGCATCGACCAGGCGGCCGTCACCGGGCACCGGATCGACCACGAGGAGTTCCGGGCTGCCGGCGGCACCTACTGGGTGGTGCAGTCCCCCGGCGCGATCGATCCCGCCCGCTGTGAGGCCATGTCCGCCCACCCCGGCGTGGTGGCGGCCGGGGCGGCGCGGGGCTCGGGTGAGGCCCGGCTCGCCCTCCTGCCCTCCACCACCACCCCATTCCGCGAGGCGTCCCCCGGGATGCGCGGCATCCTCGGCATCGAGGGCGCCGACGGCGGAACCTGGCTGCCACAGCCGCTCGCCTCGACGCTGGGTCTGGTGCCGGGGCAGTCGCTCTCACTCACCTCCGGCGAGAGCGCGCGTCCAGTCCGTCTATCCCCAGCCGGGCGGCACCAGTTCCACGCTCTCCAACTCCATTGTCTTCCCCGTTCCAGTGGCCGGGCTGTGGGACGAGTGCTGGCTGGACATCGAGGTCTACGACGCGTCGGTGACCACCTCGGCCATGTCCTACGTCCCCACGGTCGCGGAGGGCCAGCCGGACGGGACGAGGCTCTCCCAGCTCGGCAGCGCCCTGGGGCGCAGCCACAATCTCGGTGAGATGCTTGCCGCCCGCCAGACCCGGGCCCTCCAGTGGGCCCTTCCCGCACTTGCAGCGCTCGTGGGCGCCGCTGCCGCCCGCACCCGCCGCCTCGAGCACGCCTCCGCTCGCCACGTGGGGGTGGCGGCTCCTGACCTCGCCGCCACCACCGTGCTCGAATCCCTGGTGTGGACCACAGCGGCGGCGCTGCTGGCAACCGCCGCCGGGGGAATCACCCATGTGGCGCTGTACCGCGGGGCCGGCCTCGATCCGACCCCGTCCCTGCTCGGCACCCTCGGGGCGCTGGCGGTACCGGCGTTGCTCGCGGGGTTCACCGCCTGCGGTGGGGCCGCCATCACGGCGGGCCTTACCAACCCCAGACTCCTCTACCGGTACTTCCGGCAACGGTGAACCAGCTTCCGGAAGTACCGCCCCCGCGACCGTGAGATGGCACCCATGATGGCAACAATCGATCGCGCGGGGCGGACGTCCAGAGGTGGCGGGATGATGTCCAGCGCTGATTCCCACGCGATGGACACGAGCGTGGCCGTGGCCGCCGTGGACGCCGGGCAGGTGAGTACGAATTCGTCTAAACGCAGGGACGGACGCTAGTGCTGCGTGGTGGGTACCAGTTCGAGCGAGTCGATCCGCTCGCGCAGGACCTCGTGAGTGGAGAGGGCCTGGGCCGCCGTGTTCATGGCGGCCTCCACGGCGGGTCGCTCGAGGCCGGGCTCCATGAGGACCACGGCAGCCACCTCCGCCTGACGGCCGGGTACGAGCGCCACGCCGCGGGTGCCGGGGATACCGGCGAGTGCGGCGGCCGCCACTGCACCGAGCTCCCGGTCCGCCCATGCAGGGACCCACTCGTTCCCGGTGGCGAGCGCCCACACGGCAGGGCGGGGCACGAGCACCGCATCATCGTCCGGGTCCAGCACCATGAGGCCGTCGCCCTGGTCCGCGGCCGCCTGCGCGGCCTGCGAGCCGTACATCAGGACCGGGCGGGCGGAGGGGTTCCATGCCTGGAGGCCCGTGATGGACGTGAAGGCCGGCATCGCGTGGCGCCCGTCGGGCAGCTCCACGAGGATCGAGGGCGGCGCCTCGCAGGTCTCGTCGTCCTCCGCGTGGGGATTCATCGGGTCCTTGGGGGCCGCGTGCGGCAGTACCGGCACCATCACCCTGCCAGCCACGAGCGCGCGCACCACGGCGGGGGTCCGCTCCGGGGGCTCCACGGCCTTCGCCCGGGTGAACTCCTCCGGCTGCGAGCCGTCATCGTTGGGGAACGGGTTCTGGCGGAACGTCTTCAGCTTCTTGGCCGCGGCCACCGGTGGCTCCGGGATCGGGGCCGCCACCTCCGGCGGGATCGAGGGCTCGCGGGCGGGTGGCGTGGCGGGCGGGACGGCGGGTGGCGTGGCGGTCGGCGTGGCGCCGGATGCGGGTAGGTTCTCAGGCATTCGCCACCTCGAGGGCCTCCTGAAGGGTGAACTTCCCGGCGTACAGGGCCTTGCCCACGATCGCACCCTCCACGCCGATCGCGGTGAGCCCGGCGATCGCCCGGATGTCCTCCAGGGTGGACACGCCGCCGGAGGCCACCACCGGCCGGTCGGTGCGG
>CAZTOM010000156.1:0-6036 GCA_964615555.1 uncultured Actinomycetaceae bacterium | reverse complement strand
ACGACGGCGCCAGCGCCCGCGTTCCTAATCCCCGCGCGCCACCGGGCTCCGCACCCCACGGCCCACCGTTCCCCCACGCCTGCCGAGCGGCCGCGCTCGCGCTACCGCGCAGGTGACGGCCGCACCAATCCACGGTGAACGGGGTGCTACATATTGGCCCTCCGGGCCGATGGGGCCTACTGTTTCCAATCAGCGGCCCTCCCCCGTGCCGCACTAAGGAGCTGACATGTCGCAACCGGTTCCACCGGCCGCCGAGCCGGAGGGCGCGGATCCGCGCGAGACCGGCAAGTTCTCCATCACGGAGGACTGGGCCGCCACGATCCTGGGACTGACCCTGCTCGCGCTGGCTCTCACCGGCATCATCCCGGCGGGACTGATCCCGTGAGCGGCGCAGTGCGGGACAACCGCGACCTCTCTGCCACCACCACTGCGGACCTGACGGGCGCGGCCACCTCGGGCTCCGGCGTCGATACCGCTGCGGACCCTAACGCCTCACCCGCGGCCACGCCGACCACCACCTCCGCCACAACCGGAACCGAACCCGCCACCACCTCCACCACCCCGGACCCCAAGCCCACCAAGTTCTGGACCGCCATGGGCCTCGTGGTGGTGCTCGCCCTCACGGCCGGCGTGCAGTGGCTCACCGACTGGGTCCCGGAGGTCACCGCCGGCACCGGTTTCGGTGAGATCGCCAAGTCGATCGAGTTCCCCATCTACGCGATCCTGCTCGGCTTCGGCACGAACGCGATCCTCACGCTGCTGGGCATCCGCGAGCGCATGACGGCCGCGTTCCGCACCGAGTTCTACATCAAGACCGGCCTCGTGCTGCTGGGCGCGTCCATCAACTTCGGCGTGATCGCTGCGGCGTTCGGTCCCGCGATCCTCCAGGCCGTGCTGCTCATCGCCACGGTCTTCATGTTCACGTGGTGGTTCGCCGGCCTCATGGGCCTCGACGACCAGCTCCGCGCCCTCCTCGCCTCCGCCCTGTCCATCTGCGGTGTCTCTGCGGCCGTCGCGGCTGCGGGCGCGGTGCAGGCCAAGAAGGAGCAGCTCGCCTACACGGCCACGCTCGTGATCATCTTCGCGGTGCCCATGATCTTCCTGCTCCCTTGGCTGGCCAGGATCCTGGGCCTCTCGGCCGCGGAGACGGGCGCCTGGATCGGCGGCAACATCGACACCACCGCCGCCGTCACCGCCGCAGGCGCGGTGGCCGGCGAGCAGCCGCTGCAGATCGCCACGATCGTGAAGGTCACGCAGAACGCACTGCTGGGCGTGGTGGCCGTGCTCCTGTCCGCGTGGTTCGCCTTCAAGACCCAGAAGGCCACCGACGGCACCCGCCCCAGCCCCTCCATCATCTGGAAGTCGTTCCCCAAGTTCGTGCTCGGCTTCATGATCGCCTCGATCGTGGCCACGATCTTCGTGGCCAGCGTGGGTGATGCCTCCAAGCCCGCGATCGCCACCGCGAACGCGCTGCGCTCCTGGTTCCTCTCCGCCGCGTTCGTCTCGATCGGCCTCGAGTTCTCGGTCTCCTCCCTCAAGGAGGCCGGCTGGAAGCCGATCGTGGTGTTTGCCGTGGCCACGGTCGCGAACCTCGTGGTGGGCCTCGGCCTCGCGGTCCTCCTCTGGGGCGGATTCACGTTCTAGCCTCCCCACCTGCGGGGGATAGCCTTGGGTCCGTGAGCCCCGAGGACCCCCGCCCCAACCCCGCGCCGTCTCCCATGCGCGCCCCCCTCTGGGCGCTTGCCGTCAGTACCGTCGTGGGTGTCCTCGTCCTCTCGGCGACGACGACGCTGTGGTCACCTCACATCGATTCCGTCGCCTTGGCGAGCATCCCGGTTGCCGTCACCGTGTTTGCCGGGCTCTTCTGGGCCACCTTCGCGGGTGCGCGCGGGCCGCTCCACGTGCTCCTGCCCGTCGCCATCGTGGCGGTGATCCTGCTCCTCACGCAGGGCGATGGGCTGGTTCCACTCATCCTTGGTGATGGCGATCCGGCCGCAGGCCCGCACCTGGGTGCAGGGGCCTTCTATGGGCCCACCGGGCTGTTGTTCGTGGCCCTCGCCACCCTGGCGGCCACCGCGGGCGCGATGGTGGTGGCCCGGACTCTCGGGCACCGGGCACAGAGCCTCGAGTTGTCCCGGTCGGCGGCAATCCGCCGCTCCGCCCGCTCCACCCAGCAGGGGGACCCGGGCGTCCTCGAGGAGCAGGGCCGCACGCCCCCGCCCACGCGCATCTTCGCCCATGTGGGCACCGCGATCGCCGGAGTCGCCTTCGCATACGTGGCGATGTGGTGGTTCGGCTCCGCATTCGAGATCAGCGCCACCGGCAGCACCCCGGGGTTCGCGGTTCCCGCCTCTGCGGTGGTCCTCCTGCTGGTCACCGGCGCCATCGTGCTGCTGGGTGCGCTCTCCTCCTGGGCGCCCGCCATGGCGGGGTTGGCCACGTTCCTGATCCCGCCCATCGTGGTGGAGGGCGGCATGGAGGGCCTCCCGGGTGCGATGGAGATCCTCATCGCCGTCTCACTGGGCTACCACCTGGTGATGCTCCCGGTGTTTGCGTTCGCCACGGAACTGGTCCGCTCTGCCCGGGCCTCCGGCCACGACGCCGCCGGCCCTCCACCGGCGTAGCGCCGAGCACACACTCCCGCTCCAACGCCGCCAGCCGGCCCTTGGCCTAGCGCCGGGGACACACTTTGGACGGGTGGTGGCGGTGCCTCCTGGGCAGGTCCACCTCGCGCCGGACGGCGCGCCACCCGTGGCGCGCCTGCGCTCCTCGCTACCGTTGGGATCAGGACCGTTAGGAGACCCTCCATGAGCGAGAACCCCACCAACCCCCGCGAGCCGGAGCCCACGCCCCAGGACGAGGGAGTGGCCCTGAGCCCGTACGACTCGGACCTGCGCCGTCCCGAGGGCGAGCCGGACACCGGTGAGTTCGAACTGCCCACCCCCGCGGGCTACGACGATCCCGAGTTCTCGGAGACCGATGCCCCGCCCGAGGCCGATGCCCCCGTGGCGCCCGCACCGCGGTTCGAACCGCCGGAGTGGGCGAACTTCCGCGAGCCGGAGCAGCCTGCAGAGGAGGCCGCCGACCTCTCCATGGATCCGGCGCAGCAGGAGGAGCAGATCTCCGAGCAGCCCGTGGACCTCGAGGCACAGCCAGCCACGCCGCGTGAGCCCGTGGAGCGCGAGCCCGCCCCCGCCGCAGACGAATACCGGGCACCCGAGACGGTGCCCGCCGCGGACGAGACGCTGGTTGCCGAGCCGGCGCCAGTGGTGGAGGACCACCGCGGAGCCGAGGAGCCCGTGGCCGGGACGGTGCCCGCGGCGGAGGCGCCCACCATTGACGGCGAGCCCGTCCTCTCGCAGGACGAGGCACTTCGAGCGGCAGAGGCCGCACCTGCCACAGACATGCTGCCAGCCCCGGAGGCTGCCGCCGAGGGCGCCGCAGAGGTGAGCGAGCGGGATGCGTGGGACGCCGAGTTCGCCGCAGCCGGTGGGACCGACACCAGAGCCGCGGACACCGGAGCGACAGAGTCCTCCGCAGCGGCCGGAACCGCAGACATCGGTGCAGCGGCCGCCAGTGGCGCAGCCGCGGGTGCAGTAGGCGCGGGTGCGGTAGCCGCCGGCACCGCAGAGTATGCCGAGGCCGATCCTGAGGACGCGGCACCGGTGGTGAGCGCACCCGCCCAGGACCCTGCGGTGGAGCGTGCCCGGGAGGACGAGATCCGCTTCGCTGCGCAGGCGGATGCCGCTGGACTCGCAGACCACATCGGGGATGCGCCCGCGGACGAGGATCGCGCGGACGTCGCGCCCGCCGTCGGGGTGATTCCCCCGCGGCAGAGCGGGCGGCGCCGGGCGGACACCCTGACGGACGGCACCCCCGTGGATGGCGACGTGCTGGACGAGGGTGGGGACGCCGTCGTCGGGGATGGGGACACGCGCACGCTTGGGACGGCCGGAACAGCGGCAGCCGGTGGATCGGCAGCCGCTGGGGCCGGAGCTGCCGGGGCAGCGTTCGTGGGCGCGGCGGCTGCTGGCGCTGCGCAACCGGGTGTGGCCGGTGGGGACGCGGAGGTGTCGGAGGATGCGCTGGCGACGCAGTCGTTCGCGGCGGACTCCGTCTCGGACACGGCGGTGCGCCGGACCTCCCTGCTGCGGCCTGAGCGGACTGAGCTGCCCTCCAACGAGCCGGTGGCACTGCGGGAGGCCGCGGAGGCCGACCCGCGCGTGGACAACTACGGCACCACGGTCCACCCCGACGACGACGCCCTGTTCGAGGGCGCGCAGTACGACCGCGTGCCCTCCCGCGTGGGGGCGCACCTGTGGGGCGTGCTCGCGATGATCCTGCTCATCCCGATCGCGTGGTACCTGATCACGGACGCGGGCGCCCGGATGACGCTGCCGGAGAACGCGCAGTGGACCACCGGGACCATGAACATCGCGGCCCTCGCGGAGCTGGTGGCCGGAATCGTGGTGCTGGTGGTGGCGCTCCTGTTCGCCCGGGCGAGTTCCGTGGGCGCATGGGTGATGGGCGTGCTGCTCACGATCGTGGGCGGGGCGTTCGTGGTGGTCCCGGGAATCGCGAAGGACCTCATCACCCCCGCCCAGGAGTGGCTGCGGGGCGTGCATGCGGGGCTCGGTGGGAACATCGCCCACCACCTGGAGGCGGACGGCTCCACGGGCAGGCTGCTGATCCTCGGGATCATCCTGATCATGGTGGCCCTGGTCTCCTCGGGTGCGCGCCGGCGCGGCCGCGACGAGCAGCGGATCCGGGCGGCGGTGGAGCGTCGGCAGGCGAGGCTCGAGGCGCAGCGCCCGGTGGAGCCGGTCGAGCCGGTGCAGTGATGCGCTGGGGTAGGACGGCCACTGGCCAGATTCTGTGACCTGGCGGGCGCGTGGACCACAGTGGACACGCGCCCGTCGGCCTTGTGAGAATCGAGCATCGGCGCCGGTGGGCGCCGCACCCGTGCCACAGAGAGGTGACCACCCGTGACCCACTCCCCCCAGCAGCAGCCCGCCGAGGGCATCCAAGCCCTCCTCCAGGAGGACCGGCTCTTCGCCCCTCCGCCGGAGTTTGCGGCGCAGTCGAACGTGGACCAGGACCTCGTGGACTCCGCAGCGGCGGACCCGGAGCAGTATTGGGCGGACCGTGCCCGTGAGTTCCTCACCTGGGACACGGACTTCACCGAGGTGCTGGACTGGTCGCAGGCGCCGCGCGCGAGCTGGTTCGCGGACGGGAAGCTGAACGCCGCCTACAACGCGCTGGACCGTCACGTGGAGGCCGGTCGCGGGGAGAAGGTGGCGCTCCTCGTGGAGTACGAGGACGGCGAGGGCGATTCGTGGACCTATCAGCGCCTGCGGGACGAGGTGGCCCGTGCCGCCAACGCGCTCACGGAGCTCGGCGTGGAGACCGGGGACCGGGTGGCGATCTACCTGCCGCTCATCCCGCAGGCGATCGTGGCAATGCTTGCGTGTGCCCGGATCGGGGCCCCGCATTCGGTGGTGTTCGGCGGCTTCTCCTCCGAGGCACTGCACTCGCGCATCCTGGATGCGGACGCCCGCGTGGTCATCACCTCGGACGGCCAGTTCCGCCGCGGGAAGGCGATGCCCCTGAAGGCCGCCGTGGACCAGGCGATCGCCCGCGGGGACACCCCCGTGGAGCACGTGGTGGTCTTCCGCCGCACCGGCGCGGAGGTGGACTGGAACGAGGCCACGGACATCTGGTGGCACGATCTGGTGGACCGCCAGTCCACCGACCACACCCCCGAGTTCTTCGACGCCGAGCACCCGCTCTACATCATGTACTCCAGCGGGACGACCGGGAAGCCCAAGGGCGTGCTGCACACGACCGGCGGCTACATGGTCGGCGTCTCCTACACGCACTGGGCGGTCTTCGACCTCAAGCCGGACACCGATGTGTTCTGGACCGCGGCCGACATCGGCTGGGTGACCGGTCACTCCTACATCGTCTACGGCCCCCTGGCCAACGCGACGACGTCGGTGTTCTACGAGGGCACCCCGGACACGCCGCACCAGGGCC
>CAZTOM010000155.1:0-6094 GCA_964615555.1 uncultured Actinomycetaceae bacterium | reverse complement strand
CGGGTTCGTGACAGTACGCGGGATGTGAGATCCGTCGCGGGGGCTCGCAGTGGGCCCGTTTCGGCTCGCATACTGGGATGATCGTCCACACGAGGACAAGAGGAACCAGGTGACGAGCAACAACACGCCCAAGCGCGTCTCCACGCGAAGTGCGGCCTCCGGGAGTTCGGGGAGCCGGCCCGCTGGTGCATCCGCTGGTGCCCGCGGATCCGGCGCACACGGATCCGGCGCACGCGGATCCCGTCCCGCCGCCGGCAGTGGCCGCGGTGGGTCAGGCTCCCGCGGTGCGTCAGGCTCCCGCGGCAGCAGTGGCCGCGGCGGTTCAGGCCCGCGCGGCGGCACCGGGCGCGGCGGACGCAACGGCAGGCCCCGCCGCAGGGGGCTGTGGTGGAAGTCGCTCCTGGCGATCATCCTCGCGGGGGCGGCGCTGGTCTCGGGGGTGCTGGTGGCCGCCTATGTGACCACGGACATCCCGGCGCCGGATGACTTCGCCCAGGCCCAGACCACGCAGGTGTACTACGCGGACGGCTCCCTCATGGGGGAGTTCTCGGAGTTCGCGCGGCAACCGGTGGACCTGGAGACGCTCCCGGGGCACACGGCGCACGCGATCGTGGCCTCGGAGGACCGGCGCTTCTATGACAACCCGGGCGTGGACCTGCGCGGCATCGCACGGGCCCTGTGGAATAACCTGCGCGGGCTGCCCACGCAGGGCGGGTCCACGATCACGCAGCAGTACGTGGAGCGCTACTACCTGGGCACCACCACCTCGTACGCGGGGAAGTTCCGCGAGGCGATCCTGGCACTCAAGATCAGCAACGAGCTCGAGAAGGACCAGATCCTCGAGAGCTACATGAACACGA
The DNA here is from genome assembly GCA_964615555.1 of uncultured Actinomycetaceae bacterium. Taxonomy (GTDB): domain Bacteria; phylum Actinomycetota; class Actinomycetes; order Actinomycetales; family Actinomycetaceae; genus JAAZBW01. Next base: position 5,234 of record CAZTOM010000155.1, on the reverse strand, counting down.
TCTACTTCGGCCGGGGCGCCTACGGGATTGAGATGGCGGCCAAGAACTACTTCGGGAAGCCCGCGGCGGAGTTGACCATCTCGGAGTCGGCGATGATTGCCGGCATCATCCCCTCGCCCTCCCGCTGGGATCCTGCGGTGGACCAGCCAAAGGCCGAGCAGCGGTGGAACCGCGTCCTGGACCTCATGGCGGAGGACGGCTGGATCACTGCGGAGGAGCGCGCGGCCCAGACCTTCCCCGAGGTGATCGACTACCAGCCTGCGGACACGTTCGGCGGCACGAACGGCTACATCCTGGCCATGGTCCGCGACGAGCTCGTGGCCCGCGCCGGCATCTCCGAGGCCGAGATCGACACCTCCGGCCTGCGCATCACCACCACCATCGACCCGGCCATGCAGCAGGCCGCCGTGGAGGCCGTGGCCACCCTCCCGGAGGAGGGCCGCGCGCCCAACACCCGCGTGGGCCTCGCCTCGATGGAGCCCGCCACCGGTGCCGTGCGCGCCCTGTACGGCGGGCCGGACTACCTCACCGTGGCCCGCAACGCGGTCACCCAGGACCGCGCCCAGATGGGCTCCACCGCCAAGCCGTTCGGGCTGATCGCGGCGCTCGAGAACGGCGCGGAGCTCGGGGACCACTACGAGTCCTATGACGATATGGAGATCGAGGGCTACGACTTCCCCGTCTCCAACTACGACACCCGCGACCGCGGCCGCATCAACCTCGTGGACGCCCTCAAGGACTCCGTGAACACCGTGGCCGTGCAGCTCAACGTGGAGTACGGGCCGGATCGCACCCGGGACGCCATGGTCCGCGCCGGAATCGCGGAGGACGCCCCGGGCCTCGAGCCGGTGCCCTCCAACGTGCTCGGCTCGGCCACCGTGACCCCGTGGGAGATGCTGCGCGCCTACGGCACGATCGCCGCCGGCGGGGAGAAGCACGATCCCTACCTGGTCCAAGAGGTCCTCGATCGCAACGGCCGCACCCGCTACCAGGCCGCCACCTACGGCGAGCGCGTCTTCCAGCAGGACGTGGTGGCCGAGGTGGTCTACGCGATGCAGCAGGTGGTCCAGGGCGGAACCGGTGAGCGGGCCGCCCTCCCGGACCGTCCCGTGGCCGGCAAGACCGGCTCCTCGAACAACTACCGCTCCGCGTGGTTCGCCGGGTTCGTCCCGCAGCTCGTGACTGTGGTGGATATGTACCAGCCCGGCCCGAACGGCGAGGAGGAAGTGATCACGCCGTTCGGCGGCTTCACGCAGATCTCCGGCGGTACGTTCCCCGCGATGATCTGGCACGAGTTCATGGTCCGGGCCACCGCCGGCATGGAGGTGCTCGCCTTCCCCTCGCCCGGCGACCTCGACCTCACCGACTCCGAGACCCCCGAGCCCACGGAGGAGCCCACCACGGAGGAGCCCACGGAGGAGCCCACCACGGAGGAGCCCACGCCGGAGCCCACGCAAGAGCCCCTGCCCACCGAGGTCCCCTCGCCCACGGAGCCGCCCGCGCCCACCGAGCCTCCCGCCCCCACGGACGCGCCCACCATCGATCCCGAACCCGATCCGGGCCACCCCACCGAGCCCCCCGCCGAGGCCAACCTCCCGCCCGGCCAGGGCGGCACCCCGCCCGGCCAGCGCACCCCGTAGGGCCGCCCGGCCCACCAGCGCTGCCCGCCGCAGTACGCCCTCCCCTCCCCGGCCCGACGGCGGGGCCCGGGTTGCGTACGGAGGGTGCGGCCCGCGTGACTTTCCACACCCCGGCCGCCCGGCCTCGAAAGGGCGGGGCGGGCTCGGGTACGATTGGGCCTTGGCCGTGGACCCGCAATTCCGCGGGAACGCGAGCCGCACGCTACAACCCTCCTGTTACGGAAACGCCGTAACCGTTCTAGACCGAAGGAGGTGGGTTAATACGCATGCGTGGATACGAAGTGATGATCATTCTCGATCCTGAAGTCGACGAGCGCACCGTTGCCCCGACGTTGGAGAAGTTCTTCAAGGTCGTGACGGATGACAAGGGCACGATCGACAACGTGGACATCTGGGGCAGGCGCCGGATGGCCTTCGACATCAAGAAGCGTTCCGAGGGCATCTACGTGGTGGCCAACATGACCGCCGAGCCGGCCACGGTGAAGGAGCTGGACCGCCAGCTGAACCTGTCCGAGTCCGTGCTCCGCACCAAGGTCCTGCGCCCCGACGCCCACAGGTCCGCAACCAAGCCGGGCAAGGCGCCCGCGCCCCTGAAGTAAGCAACCAGCGCACGAAACGAAGAAGAAACCGGAGAAACCCATGGCTGGCGAGACCGTAATCACCGTTGTTGGCAACCGGACCGCCGACCCCGAGCTCCGCTTCACCCCGAACGGTGCGGCGGTGGCCTCGTTCACGGTGGCCTCCACCCCCCGCATGTTCGACCGCAACACCAACGAGTGGAAGGACGGCGAGGCGCTGTTCCTGCGCTGCTCGATCTGGCGTGACGCGGCCGAGAACGTCGCGGAGTCCCTCACCAAGGGCACGCGCGTGATCGTGCAGGGCCGCCTGGTGCAGCGCAGCTTCGAGACCCGTGAGGGCGAGAAGCGCACCGTGGTGGAAATGCAGGTGGACGAGATCGGCCCCTCGCTCCGGTACGCCACGGCCAAGGTCACCCGCGCCTCGCGCGGCGGCCAGGGCGGCGGCGGCAACTGGGGTGGCGGCGATGGCGGCTACGGCGGCGGCCAGGGCGGTGGCGGCTGGGGCGGAGGCTCCGGCGGCCAGGGCCAGGGCCAGGGTGGCCAGGGTGGCCAGGGCGGAAGCCGCGGCGACTACGGCGCTCCCCAGGGCGGTGCGGCGGATGACCCGTGGTCGACCGGCGGTGCCACCAACTTCGGCGACGAGCCCCCGTTCTGATCGAACGCCCGGCTCCACACCACGTTTTGAAGGATTAGAAGGAGAAACATCATGGCGAGGCCCCAACTTCGCAAGCCCATGAAGAAGGTGGCGCCCGTAAAGGTGCCGCCCACGATCGACTACAAGGACACCGCGACCCTGCGGAAGTTCATCTCTGACCGCGGCAAGATCCGTTCGCGCCGCGTCACCGGTGTCTCCGTCCAGGACCAGCGCCTCATCGCGAAGGCCGTGAAGAACGCCCGCGAGATGGCCCTGCTCCCCTACGCGGGTTCCTCCCGCTGAGCCCGGCGACGGATAGGAGAACACACATGAAGCTCATCCTCACTGCCGAGGTCCCCGGCCTCGGCTCCTCGGGCGATGTGGTGGAGGTCAAGGACGGCTACGGCCGCAACTACCTCCTGCCCCGCGGCTTCGCGACGCGCTGGACCAAGGGCGCCGAGAAGCAGATCGAGCAGATGCAGGCAGCCCGCCAGGCCCGCGAGATCGCCTCGATCGAGGTGGCCCGCAAGGTCCGCGACCAGATCGAGGAGGCCCCCGTGGTGGTCCGCGTGAAGGCCGGCGAGACCGGGCGCCTCTTCGGCGCGGTCACCGGCGCGGACATCGCCGAGGCGCTCGCCGAGAAGGACATCAAGATCGACCGCCGCCGCGTCTCGATCTCCAACCCCATCAAGATGGTGGGGGACTACGACGTGGCCGTGCGCCTCCACGAGGACATCCTCGCGAACGCGCAGATCCAGGTGCGTCCCGGCAAGTAGCGCGTCCCCGCGCGGTGCGTTCAGGTGCCCGCGCGTGCGGCTGCTCGGCGGCCGCTGGCGGTGCGCTCGCTCCATTGACGACGGCGGGCCTTCCCTCTCGTAGGGGAGGCCCGCCGTCGTTGTGCCCACCCGGATCCTTCTCACAAAGTTATCCACAGGCGGCGCGCGGAGGGCAGCGCATTGGGCCCGAACGGGCCAAGCGAGAGTAAAATCGTATATGCGAAACTCCCAAGTAGAGGTTGAGGTGTGTCGCCCGGCGTGTCATCCACCGACACGCCGAGGACTTTTCCTCCACAGGGGGTGGATGCTCCAAAACGTTGCAATTCCGCCGATTGTGGACCGTGGGAGAGTCATCAGCGGCGCGAGTCACGCCGGTACTCCCCAGAGTTATCCACTGATTGTGGAAAACTCGGCCGTTCATGCACAGGTTTTCCACAGGGATGGGCAGAAAACTCACAGGTCGGGGGATTTCGCGTTTGGATGGGGGCTGGCGGGGGACTAGGTTCAGGCGATCCCTCGTTCGTGTCAGTGCTCTCTGGTGCCATGGGAGGGAGCCGCCGGGAGGCGGAGAAGCCGAGGATGATTGATGGTTGCCCAACTCAGTGAACGAGAGCCGGTCGCGTTCGACCGGACACCCCCGCAGGACATCCAGGCCGAGCAGTCCGTGCTCGGCGGCATGCTGCTGTCCAAGGACGCGATCGCTGACGTGGTGGAGGAGTTGCGCTCCGCGGACTTCTACCGGCCCGCGCACGAGACCATCTTCGATGCGGTGCTGGACCTGTACGGCCGCGGCGAACCGGCGGATGCCGTCACGGTGGCCAGCGAGCTCACCAAGCGGGGAGAGCTGGCCCGCGTGGGTGGCGCTCCCTACCTCCACACGCTGATCGCCTCGGTCCCCACGGCCGCGAACGCCGGCTACTACGCGCGCATCGTACGCGAGCAGGCAGTGCTGCGCCGGCTCGTGGAGGCGGGCACACGGATCGCCCAGCTCGGCTACGCAACGGACGGTGGCGAGGTGGATGACCTCGTGAACACCGCCCAGGCGGAGGTCTACGCGGTCACCTCGGGCAAGACCAGCGAGGACTACCGCTCCATCGCGGACATCATGGTGGAGGTCACGGACGAGATCTCGGCCAACCAGAACCGCGGCGAGGGCCTCATCGGGGTGCCCACGGGTTTCCGGGATCTGGACAACCTCACGCACGGCCTGCACCCCGGCCAGATGGTCATCATCGCGGCGCGTCCCGCGATCGGTAAGTCCACGCTGGCCCTGGACATCTGCCGCTCGGCGTCCATCCAGGCGGGGATCACCTCCGTCATCTTCTCCCTGGAGATGGGGCGCACCGAGCTGACCATGCGACTCCTGTCCGCGGAGGCCGGGATCGAGCTGAACCGGCTGCGCCGCGGCAACCTGGACGATCGCGACTGGACCAAGATCGCCTCCACGCAGTCGCGCCTCTCCGAGGCGCCGCTCTTCATCGATGACTCGCCCAACATGAGCCTCATGGAGATCCGTGCCAAGTGCCGGCGCCTCAAGCAGCGCCAGAACCTCGGCCTCGTGGTGGTGGACTACCTCCAGCTCATGAGCTCGGGCAAGAAGGTGGAG
>CAZTOM010000154.1:0-6104 GCA_964615555.1 uncultured Actinomycetaceae bacterium | reverse complement strand
CCGCGGACCACTGAGCCCCCGAGTCCCCGTGAGCATCTCCGGCGCCGCCCGCGACTACCTCGCCCACCTCGGGGTGGAGCGCGGTGCCTCACCCAACACGCTCGCCGCCTACCGCCGCGACCTCACCCGCTATCGCGAGTTCCTGGAGGCGCGCGGGCGCGCGGGGCTCGGTGAGGTGGGAGAGGGGGACGTGCGCGAGTTCCTGCGGGCGATCCAGTCCGGCGACGACGGCGCCCGCCCCCTCGCCCCGTCCTCCGCCAGCCGCGTGCTCGCCTCCGTCCGCGGACTGCACCGCTTCTCCCTGCTGGAGGGGCTGGTAGGGGAGGACGTGGCGGCAGGGGTGTCTCCGCCGTCGACGGCGAAGGACCTGCCCCAGGTGCTCACCGTGGCCCAGGTGGAGGCGCTGCTGGGCGCCGTGTCCGGCGACGAGCCGGCGGACCTACGCGATCGCGCCCTGCTGGAGGTGCTCTACGGGACGGGCGCGCGCATCTCGGAGGCAGTGGGACTGGCGGCCGACGACGTGGATACCGAGACCGCCTCGGTGCGCCTGCTGGGCAAGGGCTCGAAGGTGCGCGTGGTGCCGATCGGCTCGTTCGCCCTGCAGGCCCTGGAGGCGTACGCCGTACGCGCGCGGCCGGTGCTGGCTGCCAAGGGGCGCGGGACGGCGGTGCTGTTCCTGAACTCGCTGGGACGGCCGCTCTCGCGCCAGAGCGCGTGGGCGATCCTGCGCAAGGCCGCCGAGCGGGCGGGCATCGAGGAGGAGGTCTCCCCGCACACCCTGCGCCACAGCTTCGCCACCCACCTGCTGCAGGGCGGGGCGGATGTCCGCGTGGTCCAGGAGCTCTTGGGGCACGCGAGCGTCACCACCACGCAGATCTACACGCACGTCACGATCGACTCGCTGCGCGAGACCTACGCACTCGCCCACCCCCGCGCCCGCTGAAGTGGTGCGGGCCACCACAATGCCCGGCGGATTGGGTGTGCGGACGCCCCGTGCCGGGGGAAAGCAGGCGTGTCCGGCGGATGACGAGTGCGGACGCCCCGTGCCCAGAGAATGCAGCCTGTGGCGTCACAGTGGCACCGTGACTGTCACTGTGCCCACTCAACAATGGGCTCAGCGGGAGTAGCCGACCTTGGATCGCGCTGAGAACGCCGCCGCGCCGCTCGGGGTGGTCCGAACGCCGGCCGCGTGGCCCCCGGTGGCGCGCGACGGACTGGAATTTCCACCGGAGCTGCGGGGTGAGGCGGCGTGGTTCGAAGAGTTGCGAGCTGAGGGGGTGCGCGCGGCAGACGCGTTGTCCCGGCCTGAGCGGCCCCGGGAGCGCCGGCCGCGTGACCGTCCGGAGGATGAGCCGGCCAGCCGGCCACTCGGCGTCGGGGACGCGGCGGCCGTGGGGTTGGCGATCGCGTGTGCCCGCTCCGGAGCAAGCGCAACGCGCTCACCGGGGGCGAGGGACGCGAGGATCGGCGCACCGGGGCGGACATCCGTGATGGTGGGGGAGATGCGTGCGGCCTTCATGAGGGATCGCACGTCCGAGCGCTGCTCCGGAGTCATCAGGGTGATGACCGTGCCGCTGTTTCCGGCGCGGGCCGTGCGGCCCGAGCGGTGCAGGTAGGCCTTGTGCTCTGTGGGCGGATCGGCGTGAACAACGAGCGCCACCTCGTCCACGTGGATGCCGCGGGCGGCGATGTCCGTGGCCACGAGCGTCCGGACCGCACCCGTCTGGAAGGCATCCAGGTTGCGCGTGCGCGCGCCCTGGCCGAGGTTCCCGTGGAGCTCCACCGCGGGGACGCCCGAGGCGATCAGCTGCTTGGTGAGCTTCTTGGCACCGTACTTGGTGCGGGTGAAGACGATGGTGCGGCCCGGGGCGGAGGCAATCTCCGCCACCACGGCCACCCGGTGATCGCTTGCCACGCGGAGCACGTGGTGGTCCATCGTGCCCACGGGCGAGTGTTCGGAATCTGCCTCGTGGATCACCGGTTGGTGGAGGTAACGCTTCACGAGCACCTCAACTCCGGCGTCCAGCGTGGCGGAGAAGAGCATGCGCTGGCCGCGGGCGGGGGTGCGGTCGAGGATGCGGCGCACCATGGGTAGGAAGCCCATGTCTGCCATATGGTCGGCCTCGTCGATCACCGTGATCTCGATCGAGCCGAGGTCCGCGTGGCCCTGGCCCATGAGATCGAGGAGCCGGCCGGGGCAGGCGATCAGGATGTCCACCCCGCGGGAGAGCGCCGCCACCTGGGGGTTCTGGCCCACCCCGCCGTAGACGGTGTGGTGGGTGAGGCCGGCCGCCGCCGCAAGGGGAGCCAGGGACTCCGCCAGCTGGCTCGCCAACTCACGGGTGGGGGCAAGGATCAGGGCACGGGGCTGGCGTGCCTGGGGGCGGCGTCGATCGGCGACGAGCCGGGCAACCACCGGGAGAAGGAACGCGTAGGACTTACCCGAGCCGGTCTTGCCACGGCCGAGGACGTCCCGGCCCGCGAGCGAGTCCGGCAGCGTGGCGGCCTGGATCGGGGTTGGAGTGGTGATGCCCCGGCGTGCCAGGGCGTCGGAAAGGATGGAGGGCACGCCAAGGCGTGCGAAGGTCTGGGTCATGAAAGCTGTGAAGTCCGTTCGGTGAGAGTCATGCCCGGCGCGCTCAGCGGAATTCGATCCGGTTGATCGGTGCGGCGCGGCCAGCGAATTCGATTCGCATCACCTGGCGTCCCGGGGCATGACATGCCGGAACGCTCCCTCCACCCTAGGGCACGCGCCCACGAATGGCGTGGTGGGGTGATGGACCTCACGGAGGAGTCCCGCGAGGCACCTGACCGTGAGGCCGTGGGACGCCACGGATCACCGGCGGGGGATTAGGGTTGCAGGCGTGACCCTGTTCGACGCCGCTGGCACCACGGAGACGGGTATCCCGGACCTTCCGGGCGCCCCCCTGGCCGTCCGCATGCGCCCACGCACGCTGGACGAGCTCGTGGGACAGGACCACCTGCTCGCTCCCGGGTCCCCGCTGCGGCGGCTGGTGGAGGACTCCTCTCCGCCCAGCTCCGTGATCCTGTGGGGTCCGCCCGGCACCGGCAAGACCACCATCGCCTACCTGGTGGCACGCACCTCCGGCCGGACGTTCGTGGAGGTCTCCGCCGTCTCGGCCGGCGTGAAGGAGGTCCGCGAGATCATCGAGCAGGCGAAGCGCCAGCTCGTGCTCACCGGCGCCCAGACCGTGCTCTTCGTGGACGAGGTGCACCGCTTCTCCAAGGCGCAGCAGGACGTGCTGCTGCCCGCGGTGGAGAACCGGATCGTCATCCTCGTTGCCGCCACCACCGAGAACCCGCACTTCTCGGTAATCTCGCCGCTCCTCTCGCGGTCCCTCCTCCTCACCCTGAAGCCGATCGAGCCGGACGCCCTGCGCGAACTGCTACGCCGGGCAGTCGAGGATGAGCGGGGACTGGGTGGGACCGTCAGCCTGGACGAGGAGGCGGAGAACCACATCGTGCGGCTCGCGGGTGCGGACGCCCGCAAGGCGCTCACGATCCTCGAGGCCGCCGCGGACTCCGTTCTCGATCGAGCCGCGGCGGATGGCCCCGCGCTGGTCGCGGGGGAGGGGGCAACGGACGGTGACCGGACAACGGACGCTGAGTGGGGAACGGACGCTGAGCGGGCAACGGAAGGTGAGGGGGACGTCGTCGGGGAGGACGGGGACCACGAACCACGCGAGGACGCCGCCGAAACCGGTGACGACGTACCTGTGGCGCACCCTCACGGGGATTCTGGCGCACCCCCACGGATACGGGTGGGGGATGTGGAGGGGGCCGTGGACGTGGCCGCCGTGCGCTACGACCGCACCGGGGACCAGCACTACGACGTGACCTCCGCGTTCATCAAGTCCATGCGCGGCTCCGACGTGGATGCCGCACTCCACTACCTGGCCCGGATGGTGGTGGCGGGGGAGGACCCCCGCTTCATCGCCCGGCGCATCATGATCGCCGCGGCCGAGGAGGTGGCGATGGCGGACCCCTCGGCCCTGCAGACGGCGGTGGCGGCGGCGCAGGCGGTCGCGATGATCGGGATGCCGGAAGCGCGGCTCATCCTCGCGGAGGCGGTGGTTCACGTGGCCACGGCACCGAAGTCCAACGCCACGTACACGGCGATCGACGCCGCCATCGCGGACGTACGCAAGGGGAAGGCCGGACCCGTCCCCCTCCACCTGCGCGATGCCCACTACTCCGGAGCGGAGAAGCTCGGCCACGGCACGGAGTACCGCTACGCGCACAACGCGCCCCACGCCGTCGCCGCCCAGCAGTACCTCCCCGACGAACTGGTGGGAACCACGTACTACGTGCCCACGGACCGCGGATTTGAGCGCAACATCACAGAGCGCCTGACCCGGATCCGCGGGATTCTGCGGGGAGAGGGCGAGTGAGATTTGCTAGGATTCTCAGGTTGCCCACGCACCCCGCGTGGCTCCTGGGGTCCTAGCCCGACGCGGCGCACCGCACCATGCGGCCCGTAGCTCCCAAGCACCACCGGTGCCCACGAGCAACAGCGCGCCGCCGGTATGGCCGGCCCCACACCCGCCCGCCACCCGGCAGGCGAGTGTGCACAGCAGAACAACAGGAAGAAGAACCAACACCCTATGGCTAACCAGCGTTCCCGTAACCAGGTCCGCATGTCCCGTGCGCTCGGCATCCCGCTGACGCCCAAGGCCGTCAAGTACTTCGAGAAGCGCCCCTACGGCCCCGGTGAGCACGGCCGTGCCCGCCGCCGCTCCGAGTCCGACTACGCGGTCCGCCTCAAGGAGAAGCAGCGCCTGCGCGCCCAGTACGGGCTGCGCGAGGCCCAGATGCGCCGCGCCTTCGAGGAGGCCAAGAAGGGCACCGGCCTCACCGGTGAGAACCTTGTGGAGATCCTCGAGATGCGCCTGGACGCCCTCGTGCTCCGCGCCGGCTTCGCCCGCACCATCGCCCAGGCCCGCCAGTTCGTGACCCACCGCCACATCCTCGTGGACGGCAAGCTGGTGGACCGCCCCTCCTTCCGGGTGAAGCCCGGCCAGGTGCTCCAGGTCAAGCCCACCTCCCAGGTGACCGTGCCCTTCCAGGTGGCGGCCGCCGGCGCCCACCGGGACGTGCTCGGTGAGCTCCCCGCCTACCTGGACGTCTCCCTCGAGAAGCTCCGCGCTGAGCTCGTGCGCCGTCCGCGCCGCGAGGAGATCCCCGTGACCTGCAACGAGCAGCTCGTGGTGGAGCACTACTCGCGCTGATCGACCCGAGCGCACCGCGCCGACGGCGCCCCGCGCACAACGCGGCCCCGGATTCCAGTTGGTTCCGGGGCCGCGGCTATCCTTGGCCCCAGTCACCCGAGCCGCGGGGCAGCCCGCGGGGATAAGCAGGAAGCACCCACGATGAAGACGAGCGAAATCCGCGAACGCTGGCTGACCTACTTCGGCGAGCGGGGCCACCACATCGCCCCGTCCGTCCCGCTGGTCTCCCCGGATCCCTCCATCCTGTTCACCATCGCCGGCATGGTGCCGTTCGTCCCCTACATCCTCGGCACGGAGAAGGCGCCGTGGCCCACGGTGGCCTCGGTGCAGAAGTGCATCCGCACGAACGACATCGAGGAGGTGGGCAAGACCACCCGCCACGGCACGTTCTTCCAGATGGCCGGCAACTTCTCCTTCGGGGACTACTTCAAGGAGGGGGCCATCCAGCTCGCCTGGGACCTGCTCACCACCCCCATCGAGGAGGGTGGCTACGGGCTGGACGGGGACCGGCTGTGGATGACCATCTGGGAGAAGGACCAGGTCTCCTGGGACTACTGGGTGAACACGATCGGTGTGAACCCGGAGCACGTGCAGAAGCTCCCCTTCGAGGAGATCGAGTGGTCCACCGGCCAGCCCGGCCCCGCGGGCGCGTGCTGCGAGATCCATTACGACCGCGGCCCCGCCTACGGCCCGGACGGCGGACCCGTGGTGGACACGAAGGGTGACCGCTTCCTCGAGATCTGGAACCTCGTGTTCGACGAGTTCGTGCGCGGTGAGGGTACCGGCGCCAACTACCCGCTGCTCGGAGAGCTGGACCAGAAGGCGATCGACACTGGCCTCGGTGTGGAGCGCCTC
>CAZTOM010000153.1:0-6128 GCA_964615555.1 uncultured Actinomycetaceae bacterium | reverse complement strand
GCCGGGATCGTGGTCATGGGTGGATACTTCACCGGGCACATGCGGGACCTCGCGGCCCCCGGTGACTTCAACGTCTGGGCCGATCCGGAGGCGGCAGCCATCGTGCTCGCCTCCGGGGCCAGGCTGCGCATGGTGGGACTGGACGTGACCTACCAGGTACGGATGGTGGCCGAGCAGGCGCAGCGGCTGGCGCGTTCGGCGGGAGCCTTCGCCCCGTTCGCGGGGGAGTGCGCGCTGGGGTGGATCGAGACCCTGCGGGAGCGCTACCCGGACTCCGCCCACCACGGCTCGTTCCCCCTCCACGATCCACTCGCGGTGGCGGCGGTAGCGCACCCCGAGCTGCTCACCTGGGAGCCCGCCCACGTGGAGGTGGCCCTGTCTGGAGTGGCACGCGGCGTGACGATCGCCGGACCCCCGGGCGATGGCCGTCCCGCCAACGCCGAGATCGCCACCGGGGTGCGCGCGGATGCGTTCCTCGAGTATTTCCTGGAGCACATGGAGTCCCTCTGAAATGAGGCCCGAATCACCTCCGCAATAACGATTCGGGCACGTCTCCGTAACGATCCGATACGCCCCTTTTGGATCACGCTGGGCTGGGGATACCTTCGAGAAAGCCAAGCTGACGTGATCATCTGGAGGTGGGAAGTGAGTCGCTCGCGTCTCGTTGCCGCACTGGCCGCACTCGCCGGCCTGGCCCTGGGGGCCCTGGCCGCCTGTGGGGGCTCGCCTGCGGCCGCCGCGCAGGAGTTGCGTGGCACCGCTTCCTTCGCGCCGCAACCCCTGGATGCCGAGGCCGCCCGTGCCGTGATCGTGGCCTCCGAGCGCATGGGACGGGAGATGCTCGTCTCCGCTGACCCGGGAGAGAACGCGGTGGTCTCACCCGCCTCCCTCACCCTCGCCTTCGCCATGCTCGCCCCGGGCGCCACCGGGCCCGGGGCCAGCGAGCTCACCGAACTGCTTGGAACTGACCCGGCCACCGCCGCCGTGGTGGCGGGCGGACTCCTGGACCACTTCTCCACCTGGGATGGGGACGTGGCCGAATTCGACCCCGCAACCCTCCCGGACGAGCCGTTCCTCCACATCGCCAACCGGGCCGTGGTCCGCGAGGGCTTCGAGGCGGAAGCGGACTACCTGGATGCCCTGGCGGAGAACTTCAACGCCGGGCTGGCACTGGCGGACTTTGCCGATGCTGCGGGGGCCAAGGAGCTCCTGGACGAGTGGGTGGACCACCACACCGCCGGGCTCATCCCGGAATCGGCGATCGAACCCACACCGGACCTGGTCCTGGTACTCCAGAACGCGGTGCTGTTCGGCGCCCAGTGGGAGTCCCAGTTTGAGCAGCACCTCACGTACGAACGCGACTTCACCCCCGTGGACGGCGCGGCGTTCCGCGTCCCCATGATGTCCAATCCGCACGCAGCGGCCCGCTACGCCGAGCACGAGGGGTGGGCCGCCGTGCAGTTGCCGTACACGGACGGGTTCGTGGCCAACTTCTACCTGCCCCCAGCGGGAGTGGATCCCATGACGGGAGGCCCGGCCGCCGTCGAGAAGGTGCTGGAACCCCTGACGGAGGCCCTCTCCACCGCAGCGGTGAGTGAGCTGGAGGTGGTGATCCCGACCATCGACACGGAGGTGGACACGGACATCCGGGCCGTCCTCGAAGACCTGGGCTACCGGGCCATCTTCGACTGCCCGGCCGGCCCGTTCCGCGGAATCGCCCCGGAGGCCGACCTGTGCATCGACCAGGCCGCCCAGCAGGCGGTGCTGAAGGTGGACGAGGAGGGCACCGTGGCCGCTGCTGTCACCGAGATCGCTGTGGCGGAAGCGGCGGCGATGGAACCCGAACTGAGCTTCGTGGCGGACCGGCCCTTCATCATGACAATCCGATCCGTGGACCCGGGGTGGGACCTGTTCCAGGCCGTAATCCGTGACCCTCGCGCATAGCGCCACTACCATCGGTGGAGCCGTTCGAAGGAGTACCCATGTTGCGATACCGCACCCGGGCTACAGTGGCCCTGACCTGCACCATTGCCATCGGCTCCTTGGCCGCGTGCGGCGGGAGCCCCGCCGCGGCTGCGGAGGAACTACGCGGTAGCGCCAGCTATGAGGCTGTGGAGTCCACCGAGGTGCCCGTGCACCTGATGGAGCAGGTGATGGCGGCCAGCGAGGAACTGGGCGTCCAGATGATGGCTGCGGCCGAGCCCGGGGAGAACACCGTGGTTTCGCCCGCCTCCGCCACGATCGCTTTCTCAATGCTGGCACCGGGCGCCAGTGGGGAGGGAGCGCAGGAGCTCTCCCGGTTGCTCGGCGCGGACCCGGATGGGGCCGTCCAGGTGGTCAACGCGTTCATGGGGCACCTCGCCGCGTGGGAGGGGGACCCAGCCGGGTTTGATCCTGAGGAGATCCCCGAGACGCCGTTCCTCCACATCGCCAACCGCGTGGTGGTGGACCACCAGTTCGAGCCCACGGAGACCTACCTAGATGCGCTCTCCCGGGACTTCGACGCCGGGATGCTGAAGGCGGATCTGGCGTCTCAGGACACGAAGCCCCTGTTCGATGCGTGGGTGGACGAGCACACGGCTGGCCTCATCCCCGAGTCCGCGATCGAACCCAACGACGACCTCGTGCTGGTCCTCCAGAACGCGGTCCTCTTCGGTGCGCGGTGGGAGCAGGTCTTCGATCCGAACGACACCCAGCCCCGCCCCTTCACCCTCGCCGATGGCGAGAGCGTGGAGGTGGAGATGATGTCCCAGCTCGCGAATATCGCCTACGCGGAGAAGGACGGCTGGAGCGCGATCTCGCTGCGCTACAGCGAGGGACTCGTAGCCCTGTTCTTCCTCCCACCCGAGGGGAGCGACCCGCTGGAGGGTGACCCTGCGGAGACGGCACGCACGCTGCGGGAACTGGAGAGGACGGTGGCGGAGGCCCCGCCGTCGTCGGTGCAGGTGACGATCCCCGTGATCGACACCGCTGCGAAGACGCAACTCACGCCGGTGCTGCAGGACCTGGGGTACGAGGCGATCTTCTCCGGACCCTCCCGCCCGCTCGACGGTATCGCCGATGCGGAGCTATTCATTGGGCAGGCGGCCCAGCAGGCTGTGCTGCAGGTGCGCGAGGAGGGCACGGTGGCGGCCGCCGTCACCGAGATTGGTGTGGGGGCTACCTCGATGCCAGTGGTGGACCACGAATTCACTGCAGACCGGCCATTCGTGATGACGGTCATGACCCCGTACTTCGGGTGGGACCTCTTCCAGGCCACCATCCGCGATCCACGGAACTGAGTGCCGGAGCCCCTAGGCTTGCTGCGGCTCTACTCCCAGCACGCGCTGGTAGAAGGCCAGTTCGCGGGTGAGCGCGTCCGTGGCCGCCTCGGCGGTTCGGAAGCCGTGGCCCTCACCCGGGTACATGACGAGTTCCACCTCGCCGCCACGCTTCCGGATCGCCTCCGCCATCTCGATCGCCTGGTTCGGGGGCACCACCTTGTCCTCCTCGCCCTGGAGGAGGAGCACCGGGGCGCCCAGGTTCTCCAGGTGGAACAGCGGGGAGCGCTCCCGGTAGGTCTCCGCCGCCTCCGGGTAGGGCCCCACAAGCCGGTCCGTGTAGCGGGACTCGAACTTGTGGGTGTCACCGGCAAGGAGTGCCAGATCGCCGATCCCGTAGCGCGAGGTACCCGCGGCGAAGGTGTCCGTGGTGGTCAGGGCGCGCAGCACCGTGTACCCGCCCGCCGAGCCGCCGCGGATGAACGCCCGTGAACCGTTCACGAGCCCGAGCCGAGCGAGCTCCGCCACACCGGAGGACACGTCCTCGATATCGGCAACGCCCCACTCTCCGTTGAGCGCCTCGCGGTACTCGCGCCCGTATCCGGTGGAGCCGCGGTAGTTGACGTCCAGTACCGCGAAGCCGCGGGTGGTCCAGAACTGGATGAAGGGGGAGAATCCCGCAGCCGTCGCCGAGGTGGGCCCGCCGTGCACGAGCACCAGGACCGGGGGCAGTTCCCCCTCGGGGCCGCTCGCCACAGGGTTGGTGGGGGCGTAGAAGAATCCGTGCGCGCTGTCCGTTCCGCCGGCGGTGGGCCAGTCCACGGCCTCGGCAACGGAAACGTAGTCTTCCTCGAGGATCGTGGGCGCAGACGCCCGCAGCACGCGCACCTGCCCCTCCGCGAGCGTGAGCTCGGCGAGCACGGCTGGCGCGGTGGCCGAGGTTCCCACGAACGCGGCCACGCCGTCACCCACCGCCACCTCACTGCTGGGTTCCAGGCCCGCCATCCACTCCTCGGTCTCACCGTTGGAGAGCCGGATCGAGCCGAGCGACCAGCGCCCGTGCCGGGTCCAGCGGGAGACCACGTGGTCCTCGTCCAACGGCGTCAGCGAGGAGTCGAAGGTCCACGGAGGCGTCGCGAACTCGGTCTCGGAGGGGTTGAGTGGCCGGATCCGGCACTCCCCGAGCGGATCGGTGCACCGGAACGGGTTCCACCAGCCGTGCGGGTCCGCGATGAAGACGAGCTCCTCGTCCGACACCCACGCCGGGGAGATTGCCGAGATCGCCGGGTCCGTTCCACCCGCCACGAGGACCGCGTCCTCCACGGTGGTCCCGATCAGCTCGGCCACGTACAGCTCGGTGGCGTCCCACGGCATGTCCGGGTGGTTCCACTCGTACCAGGCGAGCGCCGTCCCCGAGGGGTTGGGCCGCGGATTCGCGTAGAAGTCTGCACCCTCCCGCAGCGTGGTGACGGTGCCGTACTCGATGTCCACCGCCACCAGCGAGTTCACCACATCGGCCGCTGCCGGGCCGTTGTGCCTCTCCGCCACCGCGAACACGAGGGTCCCCTGCAGCACCAGGTCCACGTAGCGCGTCCCGTCCTCCGGGGTGACCGCCCGCGGGGTGGACCAGCCGCCGTCCTCGAGGATCGTGGCGTACAGGCGCCCGTCCCGGCGGGCGGAGAAGACCAGCACGCCGTCCGCGACCGCAAAGTCCGGTCCGCCGTACTCGTGCACCTGCGAGGCCACGTCCACTCCCTCCCCGTCCGCGAACTCGGCGGGCAGCGGCGTGATCACGCCATCGGTGGCGGAGAACAGGAGGCTACGGCCGTCCGCGCCGCGCTCCTTCCAGACGATCATGCGACCGTCCGCGCGTGGGGCTGAGAGCCGGAGGGTGCCGCCCGTGACGTCGTCAACAGACAGGGGAGACGGCCACGAACCGAAGGGAAGGGATGGCATGCCACCAGCCTAGACGGCTGGGGGTCACGCGGGGGTCCTCTGGCGTTCACCTGCAGGCGTTGTTTCGACGCCGAGGGCTGGGTTGCGCGCCCGGGTGCGGCTGGGTGGGCGGCCGGGTGCGGCTGGGTGGGCGGCCGGGTGCGGCTGGGTTGCGCACCCGGGTGCGGCTGGGCGGGCGGCCGCGTTGGGTACTCCCGTCCGACGCGCGGTGAGACCCAGCACCGCAGCTACCGCCCGCGACCATGCGGGTGGGTGGACCGTGGTGGGGGGCGCCGTCGGGAATGGGTGGGCGAGGGGGAGGGGGCGTGCGGGGTGTGGTGGGGGGGCGCCGTCGGAGAGGGGCGTGCGGGGTGTGGTGAGGCGGTGGCGGGTGGAATACGTACACTGGGTGGACGTGTGCGCGACGCCAGCGAACTGAAAGGAGGGCGGCGTGGGGCATCTTGACAAGATCACGCAGCCCAGCGACCTGCGGGACCTCATCTCGGACGAGCTCGAGGAACTCGCGGAGGAGATCCGGCACTTCCTGGTGGAGAACGTGTCCAAGACGGGTGGCCACCTGGGGCCGAACCTGGGGGTGGTGGAGCTGACGATCGCCCTGCACCGGGTGTTCGACTCCCCGCGGGACCAGATCGTGTTCGATACGGGGCACCAGTCGTACGTGCACAAGATCCTGACGGGCCGGAAGGACTTCTCGAAGCTGCGGAAGCTCGGGGGGATCTCGGGCTACCCCTCGCGGGGGGAGTCGGAGCACGATGTGGTGGAGAACCCCCACGCGTCCACGGCGCTGTCCTGGGCGGACGGAATCGCGCGCGGGAACCTGCTGGCCGGTCGGACGGACCGGCACGTGGTGGCCGTGGTCGGCGACGGTGCCCTCACCGGTGGCATGGCCTGGGAGGCGCTGAACAACATCGC
>CAZTOM010000152.1:1303-6146 GCA_964615555.1 uncultured Actinomycetaceae bacterium | reverse complement strand
TCTCTGGCATCTCAATCCTCATTGTGGATGCCTCCACACTCCGGGGGGAACCTCAACAGTGTGGGCTTCTTGGGTCGCATCCAATCTGTCCATTACAAGGCAAATATCGACATATTCAACGAGACAGGACAGGCGGCACCTACCTGGACCCGGAGGCCGCGAAGGCCGCCATCCAGGCGGTGGCGAATCAGGGCAAGTAGGCCAGCAGTCAGCACCACATCAAGGGTGTGGGCCCGGCGTTCTCGCCGGGCCCACACCCTTTGTGCGTCTAGCTGCGCCCTCCCGAGCGGCAGGCTCCCACCCGCCCCCACAGGCAGGCTCCCACCCGCCCCGGGCACGAGGGGCGTCAGTCCACGAACTCCTCCTGGCCAACGCCCTCGGTGACGGACATGTCCAGGTCACCGGTCACCAGGTACTCCATGCGGTTGGCGCCGGAGACGCAGTGGTCGCCGATCCGCTCGAGGAAGCGGGTGAGCAGCACGGCGTCCACCACCTCGTGGCGCTTGAGCTCCACCTGCTCCACGTTCAGCAGCTCGAAGGCGCGCTTGAGCGCGTTGTCCAGGTTGTCGTCCTTGCGGCGGATGCCCTCGGCGATCTCGAGGTCGTGGGTGTCCAGCAGGGTGGTGAGGTCCTCGGTCACCTCGGTGGCGTAGTGGGTCATGTCCGAGATGAGGTCGAACATGGGCCCCTCGCACACCTGCTCCGGGTAGCGGGAGCGGGACATGTAGGCCACGTGGCGGGCGAGGTCGCCCATGCGCTCGAGCGTGGCGGAGAGCCGCATGCCGGAGACCACGAGCCGCAGGTCGGTGGCCACGGGCTGCTGGCGGGCGAGGAGCGAGAGGCACAGCGCCTCGATCGAGTCCTCGTACTCGTCGATGCGGTTGTCCGCGTCGATCACGCGCTCCGCCTTCTCGATGTCCGCCTCGCGAAGAGCCTCGCCGGCAATGCGCACGGCCTCGGCGACCTTGTGCGACATCGCGAGGATGTCATCACCGAGCTCCGTGAGCTCCTGCTGGAAAATCTTGCGCACGTAGGACTCCTTCAGGGGGCGCCTGGTACTTCCACAACACAGGCTAACCTCCCAGCGGGTGGTTAACACGCGGTGTCGGGGCGTTGAACTGGCAGAATCATCCCGGTTGCCACTCGGAATCGGTGGCGGTTGTCGCCTAGAGTTCGTTGCTGTGGGGACTGGTTTGGACGTCATCGTGGCCGCACTCGTCGGCCTGCTCGTGGGCGCCGTCGCCACGTGGGCGTTCTTTTCCTCCGAGAGGGAGCGCCATGAGGAGGTTGCCCAGGTGGCAGAGGACGTGAGCCCGGAGGAGGCCGCGATGCTCGCCGCCTTCCACGAGTCCGCCCTGATCCTCGGCCCCGACGACGACGTGTTGCGCGCCAACGCCCCTGCCCTCCAGTTCGGTCTCGCCCGCCACCGCCAACTGGTCCACCCGGAGGTCCGGGAGCTCGTGGCCCGCCTGCGCGCCACGGGGCACGCCCAGGCCGCCGAGCTGGAACTCCAGCGCGGGAGGGCCGGCGGGCTCGCCAAGATCCACCTGGCCGTCTCCGTGGCGCCGCTCGCCCGGGACCGCGTGGTAATCCTGGGCCGCGACCAGACGGCCGCCCGGCGCCTGGACCAGACCCGCCGGGACTTCGTGGCCAACGTCTCCCACGAGCTCAAGACCCCCGTGGGCGCGATCGGCCTGCTCGCGGAGACGGTGGCCGAGTACGCGGACGAACCGGAGGTGGTGGCCCGCTTCTCCGACCAGATGCGCCGCGAGGCCTCCCGGCTCGCCACCCTCGTCCAGGAGATCATCGACCTCTCCCGCCTCCAGGAGCCAGACGCCCTCGTGGAATCCACCGTGGTGGACATGGACGGCGTGGTGGCCGAGGCGGTGGACCGCGTCCGCATCGAGGCGGAGTCCCATTCGATCGACATCGTGATCGGCGGCTCGCACGGCCTGCAGGTGCTCGGCAACGAGAACCTGCTCACCACCGCGGTGCGCAACCTGCTGGAGAACGCCATCCACTACTCCCCGGACAACTCCAAGGTCTCCGTGGGCCTGCGCGCCACGGACGGCGTGGTCCGCCTCGCTGTGGTGGACCAGGGCATCGGGATCGAGCCGGAGGCCCAGGATCGCGTGTTCGAGCGCTTCTACCGCGTGGACACGGCCCGCTCCCGCTCCACGGGCGGCACCGGTCTCGGCCTGTCCATCGTCAAGCACATCGCCGCGGACCACGGCGGTGAGGTCACCCTGTGGTCCAAGCCGGGGCGCGGCTCCACGTTCACGCTCGCGCTCCCCCAGTTCACCGAATCGGAGGACGGCGGCGCCGTCCTCGCGCAATCCGCGCACACCCCGCACACCCCGCAATCCGCACGCACCCCGCACACCGCGCACACCCCGCACACTGCGCAACCGCACACCCCGCAACCCCCGCACACACCGCTGAAGAGGAGTGCATCGTGACCAAGATCCTGTTGGTGGAGGACGAGGCGGCCTATCGCGACCCCCTCAAGTTCAAGCTCGAGCGCGACGGGTTCGACGTGATCGCCGCGGAGACCGGCACGGAGGCTCTGGCCGCTTGGGATCCGCAGGTGGACATCGTGCTGCTGGACCTCATGCTGCCGGGCCTGTCCGGCGTGGAGGTGTGTAAGGCCATCCGCGCCCGCGGCACCACGCCGATCATCATGGTGACCGCGAAGGACTCCGAGGTGGACAAGGTGGTGGGCCTCGAGATCGGCGCCGACGACTACGTCACCAAGCCCTACTCCTACCGCGAGCTCGTGGCCCGCATCAACGCGATCCTGCGCCGGGTCCAGGGTGAGATCGACGAGGCCGCGGAGACGCTCCTGAGCGTCGGGCCCGTCACGATGGATGTGGACCGCCACGAGGTCACCGTTGACGGCGAGCCGATCGCCCTGCCGCTGCGCGAGTTCGAGCTCCTCGAGTTCTTCCTGCGCAACCCGGGCCGGGTCCTCACGCGCGGCCAGATCATCGACCGCGTCTGGGGCCCCAACTACGTGGGCGATACCAAGACCCTCGACGTCCACGTCAAGCGCGTGCGCTCCAAGATCGAGGAGGACCCGGGGAGCCCCACGCTCATCACCACGGTGCGCGGCCTGGGCTACAAGCTGGTCCCCCCGCGCGAGAAGTAGCCCGGGCTACGGCAGGACGACGACGCTACCCACCTTCCGCCGTCGGGGAACCCCTACGCCGGGTCACGGCCCGACGACGCTACCCACCTTCCGCCGTCGGGGAACCCCTACGCGGGGCTACGGCAGGAACTGGTCGTAGGGCTCCAGCGTGCCGTCGAGCACGGGGACGTCGCGGGTGACGGAGCCCTGGTAGTCGAAGGTGACGGGGACGGTGGCGCCGGGGGCGGCCGGGGAGTTTCCGAAGACGTCGGCCTCCTCCTCGAGCCGGACCACGGACTTCGCATCCACCTCGAGGTCCACGGAGAAGTCCCCGTCCACCGTGACGGTGACGTTCGCCGGATCGTTGGTGTCATTCACCACGGCGCCGAACAGGCGGGCCGGGGAGCCCTCAGCCTCGGTGAGGACCATGATGTTCTCCACGCGCACGGCGTCGCCGTCCACGAGGGAGACGCGGGTGCCGTCGGAGGCGGCGTACATCTTGTCGGTCTGGGTGGGGCTCGCCCACGCGCACGAGGTGAGCGCGAGGGCGGCCGCCGCCGTGGCGGCGAGGACGGTAGACCGGATGCCGTGACGGCGGGACATGCGCGACTCCTTGAGGGGACCGGGACAAAAGGCCTATGCGGAAGAGTACCGGAGAACCGCATCGTATACGCGCTGATGCCCAGATTTCGGCTGGTCAATGGCGCGAAATCCGGGCATCTCGGCTCCCGATCCGGCCTGATCTGGGAGGAAGGTCCCGTGCTAGAATCGGCCCGCGTTCACACCACTCCAGGAGCCGCTTCTCATGACGTTTGCAGTCGGCGAGACCGTTGTCTACCCGCACCACGGGGCCGCCCTCATCGAGGAGATCAAGACCCGCAAGGTCAAGGGCGAGGAGAAGCTCTACCTCAAGCTGCGCGTTACCCAGGGCGACCTCACGATCGAGGTCCCGGCCGAGAATGCGGACATCGTGGGCGTGCGGGATGTGGTGGGCCAGGAGGGCCTCGAGCGGGTGTTCGATGTGCTGCGCTCCCCCCACGTTGAGGAGCCCACCAACTGGTCGCGCCGCTTCAAGGCGAACGTGGAGAAGCTCGCCTCCGGTGACGTGATCAAGGTGGCCGAGGTGGTCCGTGACCTCTCGCGCCGCGAGAGCGCCCGCGGCCTGTCCGCCGGTGAGAAGCGGATGCTCGCGAAGGCCCGCCAGATCCTCGAGTCCGAGGTGGCGCTCGCGGAGAACGCCTCCGAGGAGCAGGCCAAGCTCCGCATCGACGAGGTCCTCGCCTCCTAGCGGCGGGCTCTCCCCGTGACCGTCGCCGTCATCGTCACCGCCGCAGGCTCCGGAACCCGGCTCGGCTTCGGCACCCCCAAGGCCCTCGTGCCGCTCGCCGGCCGCCCGATCCTCTCCTGGGCGCTCGACGGCGTGGCCTCGGCTTCCGTCTGCGACCTCCTCGTGGTCACGGCTCCCGCCTCCCTGCTCGACGACGTGCGCGCGTTGGTCCCGAACGGCTCCCTCTGCGTGGCGGGCGGGGCCACCCGGCAGGAGTCCGTGGCGAACGCGATCGCGGTGCTGCCCCCGGAGGTGGAGTTCGTGCTCGTGCACGATGCCGCCCGCGCTCTCACCCCGCCCGAGGTGTTCCAGCGGGTGGTGGGCGCGCTACGGGAGGGGATGGACGCCGTCGTCCCGGTGCTGCCCGTGACGGACACGATCAAGGAGGC
>CAZTOM010000152.1:0-1203 GCA_964615555.1 uncultured Actinomycetaceae bacterium | reverse complement strand
TGAGTGCCGCCGCCGCGTCACAGCGGGCCCACAGCTTCCCCACAGGTGGGCATCGGTGATCGCGCGGACAATAGGGCCATGGGTGAGGGTTTCGTTCGTCCCGACGGCTCGGCCGTGCGGGTGCTCGTGGTGGATGACGAGGAGGTACTGGCAGACCTGCTGGCCTCGGCGCTGCGCTACGAGGGGTGGGATGTGGCCACCGCGCACGACGGCTTCAGCGCCGTCCAGAAGGCTCGCGAGCTCACCCCGGACCTGATCGTGCTGGACATCATGCTGCCCGATTTCGATGGCATGGAGGTGCTGCGCCGCGTCCGGCGCGAACAGCCCACCGTCCCAGTCCTGTTCCTCACCGCGCGCGACTCAGTCCAGGACCGGGTGGCCGGACTGCGCGCCGGCGGCGACGACTACGTGACCAAGCCCTTCTCGCTCGAGGAGGTGGTGGCGCGACTGCGGGCACTGCTCCGCCGGGCCGGCATGGTCCCGGCCACGCCCGAGCACTCCGTCCTCGAGGTGGGCGATGTGAGCTTGGACGAGGATTCCCACGAGGTCCGGCGCGGCGGCGAATCAATCAACCTGACCGCCACGGAATTCGAACTCCTGCGATTCCTCATGCGCAATGAACGCCGCGTGATGTCAAAGGCACAGATTCTGGATCGGGTGTGGAATTACGACTTCGGGGGAAACGCCAATGTGGTGGAGCTCTACATCTCCTACCTGAGAAAGAAGATCGACGCCGGGCGTGCCCCCATGATCCACACAATCCGGAATGTGGGCTATGTTCTTCGACCCGCCGAAGAGGAATCGGCCCCGTGAGTCGCCTGACCCTGCGGACCCGGCTCATCTTGCTGGTGGCGCTACTGGGCGCGGTGGTGATCGCGGGCAGTTCCGTGGTGTCCGCGCTCGCCCTGCGGGACTCGCTCGTGGAGCAACTGGACCAGGAGCTCACCGTGGCGGCGGACTCCGGGATCGAGCGGACCGGCTTCGGGCGTGGCGCCGGTGGCGGCCGCGGTGAGGGCGCTGGTAGCGGTGGTGGGCAGGAGGGCGCCGGCGGCCGGGGCGAGGGGCGCGGTGGATCGCCGCGCACTGGCGCGCCTGCCGATCCCACCGAGCCCTCCAGCCCCGCCGAGCCCGCCAGCCCCACCGAGCCCGCCGATCCCACCGAGCCCTCCAGCCCCGCCGAGCCCGCCAGCCCCACCGAGCCCG
>CAZTOM010000151.1:0-6272 GCA_964615555.1 uncultured Actinomycetaceae bacterium | reverse complement strand
GCTGGACTGCCCGGTGTGCGACAAGGGCGGCGAGTGCCCCCTGCAGAACCAGGCGCTCGCCCACGGCCGCGCGAAGTCGCGCTTCATCGATGTGAAGCGCACCTTCCCCAAGCCCATCCGGATCTCCACCCAGATCCTCCTGGACCGCGACCGCTGCATCCTGTGCCAGCGCTGCACCCGCTTCTCCTCCCAGATCCCCGGGGACGCGTTCATCGCGCTCCAGGGCCGCGGCGGAGGGACCCCGGGTTACGAGGTCCACGCCCTGCACGGCTCCCAGATCGGCCGCTTCGACGAGGCCGTCCTCGACTTCGCCGATGTGGAGGGCGGGCACACCCCGGTCCGCACGGACCCGAGCCTCACCGGCCCCACCGGTGGCGCCGCGATCGTGGGCGGGGTGGACGCCGGGCCCACGGGGTATGCCGAGAAGGACGCCTCGGGGCGCCCCTTCTCCTCCTACTTCTCCGGCAACACCATCCAGATCTGCCCGGTGGGTGCGCTCACGAGCGCCACCTACCGCTTCCGGGCCCGCCCCTTCGACCTGGTCTCCGTGGAGGCCGTGGCCGAGCACGACTCCTCCGGCGCCGCGATCCGCGTGGACCAGCGCCGCGGCGTGGTACTCCGCCGCCTCTCCGGCAACGACCCGGAGGTGAACGAGGAGTGGATCACGGACAAGGATCGCTTCGCCTTCACGTGGCAGAACGCCCCGGACCGCCTCACCATGCCGATGGTGCGCGACGAGTCCGGTGAGCTCGTGGCCACCTCCTGGTCCGACGCCCTCGACGTGGCCGCCCGCGGCCTCGAGGCCGCCCGCGCCAACGGGGGAGTGGGCGTGCTGCCCGGCGGGCGCCTCACCCTCGAGGACGCGCTCGCATACTCGGCCTTCGCCCGCCGCGTGCTCGGCACCAATGACATCGACGCCCGCGCCCGCGCCATCTCCCAGGAGGAGACCGACTTCCTCGCCACCGTGGCCGGCACCGGGCTCGGCGTCACGTTCACGGATCTCGAGAGCGCCCCCCAGGTGCTCCTGGTGGGCCTTGAGGCCGAGGAGGAGGCCGGCAACGTCTTCCTCCGCCTGCGCAAGGGCGTCCTCGCGGACACCGTGAAGGTGGCCACCGTGGCCCCCTTCCTCAGCCGCGGTGCCGCCAAGATGCGCGCCACCCTCCTGCAGGCCGTCCCCGGCACCGAGCCCGCCACCATCCGTTCCGTGCTCGACGACGACGACGCGGCCTCCGTCAGGGAGGGCCTGTCCCAGCCCGGTTCCGTCATCCTGGTCGGTGAGCGGGCGGCGGATGTGCCCGGCACCCTCACCGCGGCCGTGGAGCTCGCGAAGGCCACCGGGGCGCGCCTCCAGTGGATCCCGCGCCGCGCCGGTGAGCGCGGTGCCCTCGAGGCGGGCTGCCTGCCCACCCTCCTGCCCGGCGGCCGCCTCGTGGCGGACGAGAAGGCCCGCGCGGACGCTGCCCTCGTGTGGGCGGGTGCCCAGGTTCCCGCCGCACCCGGCCGCGACACCGAGGCCATCGTGGCGGCACTCGAGTCCGGCGAACTGGCCGGTGCGCTGGTAGGCGGGCTCGACGTCGCCGACCTCCCGGACCCGCAGGCGGCACGCAACGGACTCGGACGGGCCTTCGTGGTCTCGCTCGAGGTGCGCGCCTCCTCGGTGACCGAGCTCGCGGACGTGGTCCTGCCCGTGGCGCCCACCGTGGAGAAGGCCGGCACCTTCGTGAACTGGGAGGGCCGCATGCGCCCCTTCCCGCAGGTGCTCGTCTCCTACCAGCAGCCGGACCGCCGCGTCCTGAACGACCTCGCCGAGGAGATGGGGGTGGACCTGGAGATGCTGCACCTGCGCGGTGCGGTGGAGCAGGTCACCCACTTCGAGGAGTGGGACGCCCCGGCCCCCGAGTTCGCTGGAGTTCCGGCCGGGAACACCCCGAGCCCCGCCGCCGGCGAGGCCGTGCTGGCCACCTTCAAGCTCATGCTCGACGACGGCCGCCTCCAGGACGGCGAGCCCCACCTCGCGGGGACGGCACACCGGGCGGTCGCCCGCGTGTCCGCCGGCACCCTCGACGGGCTCGGTGCCAGCCCGGAGGACGAGCTGACCGTCACCGGCCCCACCGGCGCCCTCACGCTCCCGGTCCTCGTGACCGAGATGCCCGACGGCGTGGTGTGGCTGCCACAGTTCTCACCCGGATCGCATGTGTACGAGCAGCTCGGTGCCCGCACCGGCCAGATCGTGCGCCTGAACAGGGAGGCCTAAGCCGTGTTGCCATTCGTGACCGCCGAACCAGTGGCGGACTTCAGCCAGGACACCTGGTGGATCTGGCTCATCAAGGCCGTGTTCATCATCCTGTTCCTGATCCTCTCCGTGCTGCTCATGCTCTGGCTCGAGCGCCGCGGGCTTGGACGGGTCCAGACCCGTCCGGGTCCGAACGTGATCGGCCCCTTCGGCTTCTTCCAGGCCATCGCGGACGCACTGAAGCTCCTGCTCAAGGAGGACTTCTGGCTCAAGGGCGCGGACAAGGTGATCTACATCCTCGGCCCCATCATCTCCGCGTTCGCGGCGTTCATGGTGATGGCCGTGATCCCGATGGGCCCGAACGTGAACATGTTCGGGATCAACACGCCCCTCCAGCTCGCGGACATGCCCGTGGGGATGCTCTACATCCTCGCCATCACCGGCCTCGGCGTGTACGGCCTCGTGCTGGGTGGCTGGGCCGCCCGCTCCCCGTACTCCCTGTTCGGTGCGGTGCGTGCCTCCGCGCAGATGATCTCCTACGAGCTGTCCATGGGCCTCGCGCTGGTCTCCGTGTTCCTGGTCTCCGGGTCCATGTCCACCTCCTCGATCGTGGCCGCCCAGGCCAGCCAGTGGTGGATCGTCTCCCTGTTCCCGGCGTTCATCATCTACTTCATCTCCGGCAACGGTGAGATCAACCGCCTCCCCTTCGACCTGCCCGAGGCCGAGGGCGAGATCATCGCCGGACCGATGACCGAGTACTCCTCCATGAAGTTCGCCTGGTTCTACCTCGCGGAGTACATCAACCTCCTGAACGTGGCCATGGTCACCACCACCGTGTTCCTCGGTGGCTGGCTCGCCCCGTGGCCGTTCAACCAGCTCGGCATCATGAGCGGCGGCTGGTGGGGCATGTTCTGGTTCATCGCCAAGATGTGGCTCATCGCGGCGATCTTCGTGTGGATCCGCGGCACGCTGCTCCGCGTCCGGTACGACCAGCTCATGAAGCTCGGGTGGAAGATCCTGATCCCCGTCGCCCTCGTGTGGCTCGTGGCCGTGGCCGTTGTCCAGGGCGTCATGGCGTTCACGGACATCCAGCAGTCCACCTTCCTGATCGGCATCGCCGTGGCGTTCGGGATCGTCATCCTGGCGCTCCTGCTGTGGCCGGAGAAGAAGGAGGTGGCCGCGGTGGAGGAGGCCGAGGAGGTCTTCGACCCCTACGTCGGCGGCTACCCGATCCCGCCCATGCCCGGCGAGCAGCTCCCGCCCTCGCCGCGCCGCCGCCGCCGCGAGGCCGCGCTCGCCATGTCCACCGAGGAGGCATCCGATGAGTGACAAGTCCATCGAGCGCCGGAACCCCGGCGAACTCGCCAACTACGAGAACACCCGGTACGCACCGGACGAGCCGGGTCCCATCGGCCGCTTCCTCGCACCGGTGGGCGGGTTCGGCGTCACGCTGCGCAACGTGTTCAGCCCCTACGTCTCCGAGCAGTACCCGTTCGAGAAGCACCCCACCGCGCCCCGCTTCCACGGCCGCCACCAGCTCAACCGCTACCCGGACGGCCTGGAGAAGTGCATCGGCTGTGAGCTGTGCGCCTGGGCGTGCCCCGCGGACGCGATCTACGTGGAGGCGGGCACCAACAGCCCCGAGGCGCAGTACTCGCCCGGCGAGCGCTACGGCCGCGTCTACCAGATCAACTACCTGCGCTGCATCGGCTGCGGCCTGTGCATCGAGGCCTGCCCCACGCGCGCCCTCACGATGACCAACTACTACGAGATCTCTGGACCCACCCGCGAGGAGATGATCTTCGAGAAGGACACCCTGCTGGCGCCCCTCGAGGACGAGATGCTCGCGGCCCCGCACCCCATGGTGGAGGGCACCAGCGACGTGGACTACTACAACGGCGACGTCCTCGGCGCCACCCAGGCGCAGGTGGACTGGGTCCGCGACCGCCGGCCGGACGACCCGTCCCTCGAGACGGTGAAGATCAGGAGCGAAGCCCAGTGAACGCCCTCCTCCTCCCCCTCAGCCTCACTGCCGACGGCACCATCGGCCCCGGCGAGACCGCGCTCTTCTGGATCGCCGCACCCCTGATCGTGCTCGCGGCCCTCGCGCTGCTCTTCACCCGCCGGGCCGTCTACGCCGCCGTCGCCCTCGCCTTCGTGATGATCGGCCTGGCCGCCATGTACATCGCCCAGGACGCGATGTTCCTCGGCGTGGTCCAGGTGATCGTCTACACGGGCGCCATCCTCATGCTGTTCGTGTTCGTCCTCATGCTCATCGGTGTGGACGTGGCGGACTCCGCCTTCGAGGCAATCCGCGGCCAGCGGTGGATCGCCACGATCTTCGGCCTGGGCGTGGCGCTCGGCCTCGCGGGGATCGTGCTCGGCTCCACCCTGCCGGCCACCCGGGGGCTGGACGCGGTCAACGCGGACACCAACCCCGTGGGCGTGGCCAAGGTGATCTTCATGGCCTACCCGTTCGCGATGCAGCTCACCGCAGCCCTCCTCATCGTGGCCGCGCTCGCCGCCATGACCCTGACCCACCTGGACCGGATCGGCCCCAAGGTGGACCAGAAGATGCTCGCGGACGCCCGCACCGAGAACTGGGAGGAGAAGGGATCCCGGATCGGCCAGCTCCCGCCCCCCGGCGTGTACGCCCGCTCCAACCGGGTCACCGTGCCCGCCATGGGCCCGGGCGGGGAGCCCGTGGCCGGATCCGTCCCGCAGGTGCTCCGTATCCGCGGCCAGGAGGACTCCATTGCCGCAGTGGCGCCCGAGGCGATCGGCGCAGCCCTCGCACCCGAGCCCGTCACCCTCTCCCGCCTGCCCGGCATGCCCGGCGAGGCGGCACCCGACTACGAGGGTGCCCGCCGCGGCGAGTCCGCCCCCGCGCTCACCACGGGTGATGACGGGGCCGCACCGGCCGCCGTCGACGGGACCGCGGGTGACGACGGGACCGCACCGGACGCCGTCGACGGGACCGCCGGTAACGCGGCCGCAGGTGACGACGCGACCGCACCGGACGTGGTCAACCCGACCGCGGACGACGACCTCACGGGGAGTGGCGACCTGTCCGCCGATCCGGCCGTGGAGGGTTCCGTGACCGAGAAGGAGGAGGAGCGATGAGCCCCACCAACTACCTGGTGCTCGCGGTGATCCTGTTCGCGATCGGGGCCGCCACGGTCCTCGTGCGCCGCAACGCGATCATCGCCTTCATGGGCGTGGAGCTCATGCTGAACGCGTGCAACCTCGCGCTGGTCACCTTCTCCCGCATCCACGGCAACCTGGACGGCCAGGTCATGGCGTTCTTCGTCATGGTGGTCGCCGCCGCCGAGGTGGTGGTGGGACTCGCGATCATCGTGTCCATCTTCCGAGCCCGCAGGTCGGTGTCGCTGGACGACTCCTCCCTGCTGAAGAACTAGCGGGGAAGGGAACCTCATGAACCAGTTGCTCCTCGCACCCGCAGCCGTCGCGGCGAGCCCCGCCACCGGCGCGGCCGCCTACGCATGGCTCCTCGTTGCCATCCCCCTCCTCTCCGCGGGCCTCCTGCTCCTGCTCGGCCGCCGTGCCGACGCGTGGGGCCACTGGCTCGGCGTGGCCGCCTCCACAGCCTCGTTCGTGCTCGGTGCCGCGATGCTCGCCCAGCTCTTCGGGCTCGCCCCCGAGGCGCGCGTGATGACGCAGACGGTCTACTCGTGGATCCCCGCGGGCCAGCTCTCGGTGGACTTCGCCACCCGGATCGACCCGCTGTCCATCACGTTCGTGATCCTCGTGACGTTCGTGGGAACCCTCATCCACGTCTACTCCGTGGCCTACATGGACAAGGACCCGGACCGCCGGCGCTTCTTCGCCTACCTGAACCTGTTCGTGGCCGCGATGCTGCTGCTCGTGGTGGCCGACTCCTACGTGCTCCTGTTCGTGGGATGGGAGGGCGTGGGCCTCGCCTCCTACCTCCTGATCGGCTTCTGGAACCAGGTGCCGCAGTACGCCACCGCCGCCAAGAAGGCCTTCGTGATCAACCGCGTGGGCGACGCCGGCCTGC
>CAZTOM010000150.1:0-6277 GCA_964615555.1 uncultured Actinomycetaceae bacterium | reverse complement strand
CGTGCTCCGTGTGGCGCTCAGGGGCGGGACCGTGGCTTCGATCGCGAAGGCTGTTCACCTTTCGGAAGGAACCGTGCGCAATCATCTGTCTGCGGCCATCGGGAAGACCGGCGCCGAAACCCGGGCTGAGGCAGCCCGGATCGCGGAGAGCCGCGGCTGGCTGTGAGCGGACGGCTCGCCGGCAGAGGGAAGGTGAGGAGGGAGCACGGTGGGATTCGGGACGGGGGGCAGTGCGCCGTCGTCGGGAGGGAGTAACGGTGGGGGTGGTGTGAACGGGCAGGGGGCGCCGCCGTCGGGAGGGAGTGGCGGGCGCGCATGGTGGCGGCTGTCCGCCGAGCACGAGGGGCAGCTGGGCGGATCGCACTCGGTGAGGGGCCCGGCTACGGGTTCGGCCAGCCGTTCGGGCGGCAGGGCAGGGTGCGCAGAGTCTGCTGCTGCATCACCGGGGCCAGCGCGCCGCTGGCGGGACAGGTGCGGTGCCCGTTGCCAAGCGCGTGGCCCATCTCGTGGTTGATGACGTACTGGCGGTACTGGGTGAGCGACCCGCCGGCGTCCACGAACGGCTGGGCGTTGTAGGCCCACCGGTTCGCGTTGATCACCACCATGTTCCCCATGCGGCAGGAGGTGTAGCCGTTGGTGGCAAGTGGGGCGCAGAGGCGGTCCACGTAGGACGGGGAGGCGAGAATCACCCGGACGTTGGCACCAGAGGAGACGCGCCGGAAGTCGCGGCGCCACCCGCGGTCGTCGTTGAGGATGGTGTGGACCTGGCGGGCGTAGATCTCACCATCGATGGGCAGTCCGTTCTCAACCTCCACCTGATAGGTGAATAGTCCGCCGGAGCCGCGCCCGGCGTCCGTGCCGGGGACCACCGTACGCGTGCCGGACGCAGTCCAGGGGATCGCGCCCGTGACGGACTCGAAAAGGCGCGCCCCACCCGAGGGAGACCAGAAGACGGTGTGGTGCTGGAAGGACTGCGTGCAGGTCGAACCCGCGCACGTCTCCTCGCCCGTGGGGTAGCCCAGGCTTCCGCCCACCCCGCCGCGGACCTGCCAGAAGTTGGTGATCGCGGTCCCGGCCCACATGGCCCGCGCTCCGGTAGCAGGAGACCAGTAGAGCGTGCCGCCCTCGAAGGACTGCGAGCACCCGCCGCCGCTCAACCCGCAGGTCTCCGCAGAGGCGGGGTACCCAAGCCTGGAGTTCCACTGCCCGAGCGCGGTCCAACGATTCCCGATCGCCCCGCCCGTGCGGTAGACGCCCGCGCCTGCGCTGGCACCGTAGGCCACGCCGGACTCCCGAACCTGGAAGCAGCCGCCACGCGGCAGGCTGCCGCACACCAGGTTGGACGCTGGTGCGGTAGCGGCAACCGCGGGAGCGAACCTCTCGTGGAACCGGTACAGGAAGGCGGCCGTGGCATCACGCTTGATCGATTCGAAAGGCCTGAACGTGCCGTCGTCCCACCCCGTGGAGATCCCGGTGTCCGCCATCCATGCGATCTCCTTGTAGAACACGTGGCTGGTGGGCACGTCCAAGAACGGGGAGATGGTGGGCGGCGTGAACGCCGGTGAGCCAGCAAGGCGGTAGAGGAATGCCGCCATCTGGTCCCGGTTGACAGCCCCGAAGGGCCCGAAGCGGCCGTCGGGCCATCCTGTGGTCACACCCGTGGCGGAGAGCCACGTGATCTCCTTGTAGAAGACGAGACCGCCGGGCACCACATCGCGGAACAGTGAGAGGGACGCGCTTATCCCCCATGCCGGAGAACCCGAATAGCGGTACATGAACGCCGCCATCGCATCTCGCAACACCGGTTGGTAGGGACGGAAGGTGCCGTCCGCCCATCCTGTGGCGATACCCTGATCGGCCAACCAGACGATCTCGCGCGCGAACACCTCGCGCCCGGGCACCACGTCCACGAACGGGGAGATGACCGGCTCCTCGGCTGGGGGGTCCTCGCCAAGTGGCTCGTCGCTTGGGGGGTCCTCGCCAAGTGGCTCGTCGCTTGGGGGGTCCTCGGCTGGGGGATCCTCACTTGGGGGACCATCAGCCGGGGCCCCATCGCCCGGGGCCTCCTCCCCCGGGTCATCCTGGGTGGGGGGCTCCTCCGTCGGAGGCTGCTCGCTCGGTGGATCACCTTCGGCCGGATCACCGCCGGGGAGCCCCTCACCTGGGGCGCCCGCACCTGGCGCTCCATCGGTGGGCACCTCGCCCTGTTCCCCCTCACGCGGTTCCTCCAGCGTGGGCTCCGCCGCCACCTCCTCGCCCGCGTCCACGTCCGCAGCGAGCGCTGGTGCCCCCGAAGCCAGGAGTGAGAGCGCGAGTCCCAGCGCTGCGAGTCCGTGCCCCAACCGTGTCCGCCGCTTGTGTTACCCCTGCCTGTGAAGGTACGAATGCCCATCGCTATTGGAGCACACCATGACAGATGCAGGGCTGGAACGTGACATCTCGCTGAAGCCCGCCCCTCCCGCCCCGGAACCCTGGAGATATGTGTTGGGCCTGCAGGAGGCTGGCTCCGGCACAGCCCTGCTATTCGGCGGCCCACCCCAGAACACGAACGCAGCATCCTGCGGATGGGCGAGGGCGGCAGCGTGTCATTGATCGCGAGCGCTGTTCACCTTTCGGAAGGAACCGTGCGCCATCATGTGTCTGAGGCCATAGGGAAGACTGGCGCCGGGGCCCGGGGGAGGCAGCCCCGGATCGCGGAGAGCCGCGGCTGGTTGTGAGCGGGCATCTCACCCGAGGATGGAAGGTGAGGAGGGAGCACGGTGGGATTCGGGACGGGGGGCGGAGCGCCGTCGTCGGGAGGGAGTGACGGTGGGGCAGGTGTGAACGAGCGGGGGGTGCCGCCGTCGGGAGGAAGTGGCGGGCGCGCGTGGTGGCGGCTGTCCTCCGAGTACGAGGGGCAGCTGGGCCGGTTCACGCGGGGGGACGCGGGGCTGGCGATCGCGGTGGTGGTGGCGTCCGTGGCGGCGACGGTGGCGCAGGGGCTCTGGTTCGCGGCGCAACCGGACTACCCGCACATCGACGTCCGGATCAGGGTCGGCCTTGCCGAGCTCACCGTGCTCCTGTTGCTCGTGGGGATGCTGGCGGCGGCGCGGAGGCAGGACGCGCGATCGTTCGGGTTCTCGCGGACGCACCTGGGGAGGTCGCTGCTGGTGGGAGTGGTGTTGGCGGCGGTGTTCCTGGGGGTGGCGCGGGCGATCGGGATGGCGTCGGGGACGGCGCCGGATGTGGACGCCTACATGCTCTCGCGGGCGATCCCGTACTACCTGATCGTCATCGGTTTCACGGAGGAACTGGTCTGGCGCGGCTGGGCGACACCCAGGCTGGAGGCGACTTTCGGGCGCAGGTGGGTGGGAGTCGTGCTGGCGGGGATACTGTTCGGGCTGATGCACCTGCCGTTCACCTACATCCTGAACCCGCTCCCGCTGGGCGAGTTCCTGGGGACGTACTGGTGGCGGATGGTGATCCCGTTCGCGTGGCACTTCCCGCTGTGGTGGCTGTACGGGCGGTTCAACTCGCTGGCCGCGCCCACGCTGCTGCACCTGGCGATGAACCTGTCCGGGGAGATTATGTAGTCCCGGAGGTTAGTGGCGACGGAGCAACGGTTAGTGGCGACGGAAAGGGCCCGGGCGCCGGGGAGTTGTTCCCATCGCGCCTGGGCCCTTCCACGCTCCAGCCGATCAGTACCAGTTCTTCGCCTGGGAGTGGTTCCATGCCCCACACGCAGTGCCGTAGCGACCTGTGATGTAGTCGATGCCCCATGCGATCTGCGTGACCGGGTTCGTGCGCCAGTCATCTCCGTGCGTGGCCATCTTGGAACCCGGGAGGGATTGGGGGATGCCATAGGCGCCCGAGGAGCGATTCATCGCCAACGGGTTCCAGTTCGACTCCTTCTGCCACAGGTTGTACAGGCAGGTCCACTGGGAACCGGTCCAGCCGTGGTCTGCGGCCATCGCCTGCCCGATCTCTACGGGCGTTCCGGTGTAGGTCCGGGCCTTGAGACGGGCTCCAGAGGTGGGACTCCACTCCACCACACCATTCTGGAAGTGCTGTTCGCAGGTGGTCCCGGAGCAGGCCTCCTCGGTCACGGGGTAGCCGAGGCTGCCCGACTCGGCTCCCTGATTCAGCCAGTACGCAGTGATGGCCGTTCCACGCCACACGGCGTGGGCGCCGGTAGCCGGAGTCCAGTAGATGTCTCCGCCTTGGAAGGACTGCACGCAACCGCCGTCCACCAGACCGCAGTGCTCCGCGGACGTGGGGTAGCCAAGTCCTGAGTTCCACCGGCCGAGGGCCTCCCAGCGGACCCCGATCGCACCGCCCACGAAGTGGAGAGAGCTGCCGGAACCGGCGGAGTAGGCCACACGGGAGTCCACCACCTGGAAACAACCGCCATTCGGGAGCGAACCACAGACCACATTGCTGGTCGGCGGCGTCGCGGTGACCCGCGGGGAGAATTGCTGATCAAAGCGGTAGAGGAACGCAGCCATCTGGTCACGCAGCACCGGGTCGAACGGACGGAACGTGCCGTCGTCCCAGCCCTCAGTGATTCCGGTGGAGGCCAGCCAGGCGATCTCCTTATAGAAGACGTGGCTGGTGGCAACATCTCGGAAGGGTGAGGCGACCGGCACCGTATATGACGGGGAGCCAGCAAGCCGGTAGAGGAAGGCCGCCATCTGGTCACGCGCCACAGTTCCGAACGGGCCGAACGTACCGTCCGGCCAGCCAGTGGTGATGCCCGTGGCGGAAAGCCAGGTGATCTCGGGGTAGAACACGAGCCCGCCCGGGACCACGTCCCGGAACAGCGAGAGGGAGGCGTCCGTGCCCCACGCGGGGGAACCGGCGAACCTATTGAGGAAGGCCGCCATCGAATCGCGCAGCACCGGCTGCCCGGGGCGGAACGTGCCATCGGCCCAGCCGGTGGAGATACCAGAATCGGCCAGCCACACGATCTCCTCGAAGAAGGTGCGCTCCACCGGGACGTCCCTGAAGGGGGAGGTCACGGGCTCCACCAACTCCTCGGGGGAGGGCTCAGTGGCGTCATCTGCATCGGCGCCGGTGGGGGTCTCGGTGGGGGTCTGCACAGGCGTGCCGGTGGCATCGGAGGCGTTTGCACCGGCGGTGGGATCCTCGGACACATCCAGCGGCGGGACCGATGCGGGAGCAGTCGGATCCGTGGGCTCGTCGGGCCCACCGGCTGGCGGGGTTGTGGGCTCGGTTGAGGTGGAATCCTCATCGCTGGGAGACGGGGTCTCGGTGACCACCTCGGGTGCGGGGGTAGAACTCTGGTCCGGCGCAGCGAGGGCAGGTGCCGATCCGAAGATCGTGGCGACCGCCAAACCACCGGCCGCCAGACCGGATAGCACTCGGCGGGGGGAAGGAACGAACATACAACTCCTACGTCTCTGGCTACGTGGCGGGGTGCAATGCGACACCACTGGCCGGTGCTCGCGCGCTGTACGGCGGAGCCGTGCATCCCCGGGGGCCCAGGAGGTTGGGTCCACTCACCAGATGGGTCCTCCTCTAAGGAGGCCGTGCGCCATCGTAAGAGGCTGGAATCGGACCTGACTACACCCGACGCGATTTCGCGCGCAAAGTCACAAAATGGTCTCGGCCCTGCCGGGGCGGCACTGGGGGACGCTGGGGTGGCGGTCGGGATGCGCGGTTAGGGGGCCGTGTCTGGCCCGATCTCCCGGACGGCGCGGCGGGCTCCGATCCAGCGGCACAGCGGCACCAGCCCGGCGAAGGCCACGAGGCCCGTGACCATGATGATCGTGACGGCGGCGTTGCCGAAGGACGAGGTGGCCACGAGCATGCCGGCGGCCATGTTGCGCTGCGAGGTGAGGATGGCGGTTCCCACGGGCGTCACCCCGGAGCCGCGGCCGGCGTGGCCGGTGACCCAGCCGATCCCGAAGGCCCCGGCGATCAGGAGGAGCGCCGCGAGGTAGGAGCGCCATCCCACGGAGACCAGGGTAGGCAGCGAGGTGGCCAATTGGACCACCATCATGGCGATCATCGAGGCGAACGCGAGCCTGCCCGTCCACGGGATCACGAGCGGGACGAGCTTCGGGAGGAGCGCACGGAACACCATCCCCACCGCGAGCGGCAGGAGCATCGTGGAGGCGAGCAGGACGGCGAGGTCGAGGGCGTTGACCTGGGCGCCGGGCAGGACCTGCGGGAGGAGCAGGGGCACGATCGCGGCCGTGCCCACCAGGAGGAGCGCCATCGCACCAGCCAGCACGCCCACGTTCTCCCGCGCGATCGTGCCGAGCTGAAAGACGAA
>CAZTOM010000149.1:1213-6284 GCA_964615555.1 uncultured Actinomycetaceae bacterium | reverse complement strand
CTGTGACGCGATTGTTTGCTGATTCGTTTGTGAACCTGTGAGGTTTCTGGGAACATTCGGGTGAGCACTGAAGGCTCTTCCTACTCGTCCCTCGGAGTTGAGACATGTCCGATTCGTCCGCTGGTGTGCCGCGTTTCCTGACGGTCGCCGAGGTGGCTGATCTCATGAGGGTGTCGAAGATGACCGTGTACCGCATGGTCCACGCCGGGGACCTCCCCGCCGTGCGCATGGGAAGGTCCTTCCGGGTGCCGCAGAAGGCCGTCGAGGACCTCGTGGCCCAGGGCCTCGCCGAGTGGGAGGCTGGCCGCGCGGTCGGCGACGAGGACTGAGGGCGGTAGACTAGTCCGCTGTGACTCCCGCGCCGTGGGCGCGGAACGCAATCGTATGGAAGGGGACCCTATGGGTTCGGTGATCAAGAAGCGCCGCAAGCGCATGTCCAAGAAGAAGCACCGCAAGCTGCTTCGCAAGACCCGCCACCAGCGCCGCAACAAGAAGTAGCGCACACCGAGGGCCCGGAGTAATCCGGGCCCTCTGGCATTCCCGCGGCATCCGGTGCCCCCACTCCACCACCGCATCCGGCGCTACCACTCCACCGCCGCGCACGCCGCACTCAGAGCTCCGCGGCGATCCTGAAGGTGTCCTCCACGAGCCCGAAGACCTCCCGCTGCGAGAGCATGCTCGTGGCCGCGTCCGTGGTGGCGGTGAGGACCACCAGGGTCAGGAGGGCGCCGTCGGCACGCTCCGCCCGCCAGGCGCCGGTCAGCACGCCCACGGATCCGCCGCCCTTGAACTCGATCAGGGGCCACGCGGAATGGTCGAACTCCAGCCCCACGCCCGGGTTCACGCTCAGGATCTCGCGCACCACCGGATCGCCCACGCCGTCGAGGGCCTCGTAGGCACGCACGATGTCCTCTGGGGAGGCGAACCAGTCCACGCCCTTGTCCCACACGGAATCGTCCCCGCCCTCGTCGAGCCCCGGCACGGGCTCCCCGGCCAGAACCTCGAGCATCGCACGGCGGCCGGCCTCATCGGCTGCCGCCCATGCCTCGGAGCGGCCCTCCCCGCCCCAGCCGATCTGGAAGAGCTCACGCGTGGTGGTGAAGGGGCGCACCAGCGCCGGGTCCGCGTGCCCGGAGGCCTCCACGGCCGCCTCCACGGCGTCCCGGCCCACCCGGTCCATCAGCACGTCCGTGGCGGTGTTGTCCGAGACGGAAATCATGGCGGTGGCCAGTTCGCGCACGCTCGCCGAGTCCTGCCCCTCGAACTCGCCGGCCGGGAGGGAGTAGAGGGAGGTGGGGACCTCCACCTGCTCGTCCCATGTGACCTCCCCGTCCGCGACAGCCTCCGCCACGGCGAGCAGGACGTAGAGCTTGAAGATTGACGCAAGGGGAGCGGCGTCGTCGGGCCGCTGGGAGACGAGCACCTCGGGGGTGCCGCCGCGGGGCGCGAGGGTGATGAGGGCGCGCACGTCGAGGGGGAGTGCGGCGAGCCGTTCGTCCACCTCGCCCATGGAGGTGGCCGGTTCGTGGGCCGCGGCCGCGGGCGTGAAGTAGATGCCGGTGAGCAGGCCGTCTTCGTCCACGGCGATCTGGAGGTCCAGCGGATCCCCGACGGCGGGCTCGATCGTGGTGATTGCCGCCTCCTGCGTGCCCCGGTAGGCGGTCACGCGGAAGGGCCCGGTGGGTCGCACGGAGGTGTTGAGGACCGCGGCGAGTTCGTCCGCGGGGATTGCCGCGATGAGCACGGGGGCGAGCTGCCCCTCGAAGTCCGCAGCCGTCACGTCCTCCGCACGCTCCAGGAGGTCCAGCACGAACGCGGTCATCTGCCCGGCGGGCGTCTCCCCGTCGACGGCGGCTCCCGGCTGGGCCGTCCCCTCGCCGTCCGTGGTGCTCGCGGGAGTGGGGGCGGTGGGGTCCTCGGCGGGCGGGCTGGTCATGGTCTCCTCCGTGGCGGGGGTGGTGGTCTCCGGCGTGGGATCGCTGCCTTCCGTGCCCTGGCAGCCGGCGAGCGTGAGCGCGGCGGCGAGCAGTGCGGCGTACAGGCGGGTGCGGTTCATGGTTCCTCCCCGGTTCGGCTACCACGGTAACCCGGAGCGGCGGGCAGAGAGGATTTGCGGGGGAGGGGCTCGCCCGTGGCGGAGCACACCCCCTGGCACGCGCCCGCCGGTGGGCCCACGCCGCTCTGGGTCATCCTCTTGGCATGCGTCCGCCGGTGGGTCCGCCCACTGCGGGCGTCGGTAAGAATGGGGGAATGGTTGATGAGAGTGCCACGCAGGACGCTGCTGCCGGTGAGGACGTGCGGATCGTGCTGTACACGCGCGAGGACTGCCACCTGTGTGATGTGGCCTTCGCGATCGTGGAGCAGGTGAGCCTCGAGACCGGGGACGAGTTCATCGCCGTGGATATCGACTACTACCCCGAGCTGCGCGAGCGCTTCAGTGACGATGTCCCCGTACTCGCGGTGGACGGCCGGCTGGTGGCCCGGTGGCGGTTTACGGCGGAGATGCTGCGCGCTGCACTCGGGCGCGAATAGCCGGTGGGCGCCAGAACCTCCCAGCCGCGGCATCAACCCCCGAAACGGCCGGCAGCAACCCCCGGAACGGCCCGCCCGAACCCCTAGGAATGGGGAAGGGCCGGAGCGGCATGCCACTCCGGCCCTTCGGGCCGGCTCACGAAAGGGGGAGGCGCGAGCCGGTCACCAGGGTGGGGAATCTCAAGGTGTTGCGGGTACCCCACCCGTCTCTATCAAACCTGCTTGATGGCGGAGACCTCAAGGATAATCGCGACCTTCTCCGAGACCAGGACGCCGCCGGTCTCGAGGGCAGCGTTCCAGGTCAGGCCGAAGTCCTTGCGGTTGATGGTGGTCTTGCCGGAGAAGCCAATGCGCTCCTGGCCGAACGGATCGGTGGCGGCGCCGGTGTACTCGGCATCGATCTCCACGGGCTTGGTCACGCCGTTGAGGGTGAGGTCACCCTTGAGGACGAACTCCTCCTCGTCCTTGGCCTCCACGCCGGTGGTGGTGAACGTCATGGTGGGGTTCTGCTCCACGTTGAAGAAGTCGGCGGAGCGGAGGTGGGCGTCGCGGTCCTCGGAGCGGGTGTCCACGGAGGCGAGCTGGACGGTCACGTCCGCCTTCGAGTCGGCGAAGTTCTCCGCCACCTCGATGTTGCCCTCGAACTCGGAGAAGGTGCCGCGCACCCGGGCGATACCGGCGTGGCGGACGGTGAAGGCGACCTCGGTGTGCGAGGGATCGATGGCGTAGGTGCCGGCGGTGACGTTCAGCATGTTTCGTCTACTTCCTGTTGTGCGGTTTGCGGTACGTCCACCACATTATAGTTGAAATCTAAACTATGCAAGGGGTAGGATTGGAAGCAGTCCGCGGAAGACCCCTTCTGGGCGGTGCCGCCCGGGAGAATCCGCCAGAAACCAACGTTAGGAGCCCACAGTGACCTCGACAACACGTCCCGCTCGCTGGCTCTCCGAGGAGGACCAGAGGGTGTGGAGGCAGTATCTACGCGCCACGATGGAGATCAACGACGCCCTTGACCGGGACCTCGCCCAGAGCCACGGCCTGTCCATGAACGAGTACGAGGTGATGGTGGTGCTCTCCGAGGCGCCCGAGCGCACCGTTCGGATGTCCGTGCTGGCCGAGGAGCTCGTAAACTCCCGCTCTCGCCTCACCCACACGGTGCGCCGCATGGAGAGTCGGGGCCTCGTGCGGCGCGAGGCCTGCTCGGACGACGGCCGCGGGGTCAACTGCGTCCTCACGCAGGAGGGCTTCGACCTGCTCGAGAAGGCCGCACCCGACCACGTGGAGTGCGTGCGCCGCAACATCTTCGACAACCTGAGCGCCACGGAGATCCGCCACCTGGGGGACATCCTCGCCAAGCTCGGGGAACGGCGCGAGAACTAGGATCCGGGCCCGCTCATGTCAGAATGGGCGGCATGCCCCGCTCCACCGTCCACCTCATGCGCCACGGTGAGGTCTTCAACCCCCACGGTGTGCTCTACGGACGGCTCCCCGGCTACCGCCTCTCCGAGCGGGGCACGGCCATGGCCCGGCGGGTGGCCGAATACCTGACCGAGGAGGGCGCGGACATCCGCGCCGTGGTGGCCTCACCCCTCCAACGCGCCCAGGAGTCCGCCGCGCCCACGGCCGCCGCGTTCTCCCTCCCGCTGCGCACCGATGAGGGGCTCATCGAGGCCGCAAACGAGTTCGAGGGGGAGAGCTTCCGCGGCGGCCACCTGAAGCTCGCCCACCCCCGCTACTGGAAGCGCTACCTGAACCCGGCCCGACCCTCGTGGGGTGAGCCGTACACCGAGATCGCGCAGCGGATGGTGGGGGCGATCCGCCGCGCCCTCGACCTCCTGCCCGAGGGAGGGGAGGCCCTCCTGGTCTCCCACCAGCTCCCCATCTGGACCACCCGCCTGCACGTGGAGGGGCGCCCCTTCCTGCACGATCCCCGGCAGCGGGAGTGCGCGCTGGCCTCCCTCACCTCCCTCGAGTTCGACGGCCGGCGCCTCACCGGGCTCACCTACTCCGAGCCCGCGGCGGACCTGGTGGCGCAGGCCACGGACATGGTGCCGGGCCGGT
The DNA here is from genome assembly GCA_964615555.1 of uncultured Actinomycetaceae bacterium. Classification (GTDB taxonomy): domain Bacteria; phylum Actinomycetota; class Actinomycetes; order Actinomycetales; family Actinomycetaceae; genus JAAZBW01. Next base: position 1,691 of record CAZTOM010000149.1, on the reverse strand, counting down.
CCGGGGCCGTCATGCCCGGCCAACCGGAGGCCGCCGCCCCGCTCCACCCGGCCGCACCCACCCCCAGCCAGCCGGCTGCCGCACCCACCGCCGGCAATCCGGCGGCCGCACCCGCCCCCGGAGGTGCCCCGTGAGCCGCCGGGCCCTGGCTGCAGCCGCTGCTGTCCTCGCGCTCACCCTCAGCTCCTGTGCCTCGATCGGGAAGCCCGAGGGGGCGGCCGGCGCCGGCTACCAGGCCGGCGATGGCTCATTCGTCACGTGGGACGTCGAGGAGCGCGGAGCCCCCGTGGAACTCACCGGCGAGACCTACGACGGGGGCAGCGTGGACCTCGCCGAGTGGCGCGGGGACGTGGTGGTGATGAACTTCTGGTACGCCGCCTGCCCGCCCTGCCGCAAGGAGGCGCCGGACCTCGTGGAGCTCCACGAGGAGTACCCCGAGATCCACATGCTCGGCGTCAACCCCCGCGACGACGCCGGC
>CAZTOM010000149.1:0-1203 GCA_964615555.1 uncultured Actinomycetaceae bacterium | reverse complement strand
AAGCCCGGGGGGGCGGCCGGCGCCGCCCAGGCCTTCGAGCGCACCTTCGAGATCCCCTACCCGAGCCTGTGGGACAAGGACGCGAGCGGCGTTGCCGCCATGCAGGGCCTGGTCCCGCTGCAGGCGATGCCCACCACCGTGATCCTGGACCGCGAGGGCCGCGTGGCCTCCCGCATCCTCGGCCAGGCGGATCCCACCATCCTGCGCGGCCTCGTTGACGACGCCCTCGCCGAGGCGGGCGCCTGATGGGCGAGCAGTTCGGCGCGCTCGTAATGGACGGGCCGCTCCTCGTGGCCATGGGCGTGGCGTTCATCGCCGGCGTGGTCTCCTTCGCCTCGCCGTGCATCCTCCCGCTCGTCCCGGGCTACGTGGGGTACCTGGGCGGCATGTCCGGCTCGACGGCGGCCCCCACCTCCGGGCGCGGCTCCGGTCCCGCCGCCACGGCGACGGCGACGCGCGCCTCCACACGCCGGGTCCTCGTGGGCACCCTCCTGTTCGTGCTCGGCTTCACGCTCGTGTTCGTACTGCTCGGGATCGTCTTCGCGGCCCTCGGTGCCCGGATGGCGGCGTGGGTGGACATCATCATGCGGGTGCTCGGGGTGTTCGTAATCCTCATGGGCCTGGCCTTCCTCGGCTACCTCCCCTTCCTCCAGAAGGACCTGCGGATCCAGATGAGCCCCCGCTTCGGCCTGGCGGGTGCGCCGCTGCTGGGCGCCACCTTCGCACTCGGCTGGACCCCGTGCATCGGCCCCACCCTGGCCGCGGTCCTCGCCCTGTCCTTCGGCGGCGGGGAGCCCGTGCGCGGCGGCATCCTCGCCTTCGCCTACTGCATCGGCCTCGGCCTGCCGTTCGTGGTGATCGCCGTGGCCTTCACCCGCTCTCCCCGCCTGCACCAGTGGGTGCGACGCCACCGCACCGCGATCGTCCGGATCGGGGGAGCGGTGCTCATCCTGGTGGGCCTCCTGCTCGTCACGGGCCTGTGGAACACCCTGATGAACATGCTGCAGGGTTCGATCGCCGGCTTCACCACGGTGGTGTGATGCAGGAGAGACCAACCCCCACCACGCCGCCCGCCCCCGCCCCCACCCAGGAGGCACCCCACCCCGCCGAGGCAGCACCACCCCCCACCACCCCACCCGGCCCGGCCCCCCGCCAGGCGGAGCCCCACCCCACCGAAGCAGCGCCATCTCCCGCCACCCCCCG
>CAZTOM010000148.1:0-6291 GCA_964615555.1 uncultured Actinomycetaceae bacterium | reverse complement strand
GCCACGAGTGTGGCCAGCGCGTGCGACGGTCTGCTCACATCCCCTCCTCCGCGCACCACGGTAGCGGGGGCAGCACCAGCACATGCTCCCACCCAAGGTGAGATACCCCGCCCGATTCCGGGCGCCCCGTCCACCCACAGGAGGATTTACCATTCCATGACTTGACCTTGACTGAAATCGGAGTAATCTCCCCTGTGACACCACCCCCGTCACGGGAGTTGAGGGATGAGCTGCTACGAGTCGCACCTGACCTACCACCTGCGGGTTCGCGGGTGGGCGGAGCGTGAGATCGAGACGGTCCTGACCTGCGTCCAGGCGCACGCCGCCGCCAGCGGCAAGACCCCGGAGGATGCTCTCGGCGCCCCGGAACTGCTCGCCGTCAACCTGCGGGACGAATGGCGGCGCGAGGCCCTGCGCCGGCCGGCCGAGTTCGGCCGCCGGTTCCAGGCACGCGTCGCCTAGGCGTCTCCTCAGGCCGTCGCGCCGGGGTATGCCGCGTGCAACTTCGCCCGGGCGGCCTCGGCCACCATCGTCACGGCCAGGTCCATCTCGAGGCTGGTCACGTTGACCACCAGGTCGTAGCGGTCGTTGAGGAGTGGGTCCCAGTCGAACAGCGCTACGGAGAGCTGCGAGCGTACGTTGTCCTCGAACTGCTGCTCCTCGCGGGCCTTCTCCTCACTGATGCCCATTTCCTTCACGGCCTTGGCGATGCGCGCCTCGAGGGGCCCGTCCAGCTTCACGTGGAGAGCGTTCGGGTAGCGCCCCAGGATGACCGTGGCGTTGCGGCCCAGGAAGACACCGCCGCGGCGGGCGTCGTTCTGCACCTGGTCGATGAGCTCCTGGCGCTGCTCCTCCCGGCCGCGCTTCACCCCCTGGAAGATGTTGCGCCACTTGAACCGGCGGCCCTGTTCGTAGACGGCCTGTACCAGGTACCAGCCATCCCCGTCCGCCTCGCGTGATGCGCCACCCTCCTCGGCTGCCTCGTGGAGGTCGTCCGAGGAGAATGCCCCCTTGTGGAACGGGACGCCGAGCGTGTCCGCCAGCTTCATCCCGAACTCGTCCAGGCCGGAACCGAAGGTGGCCCAGAGCGTCACGATCGGCAGTGGGGAGTGGCCCTGAGTTGACTGCGTCATGTCTCCTCCGTCCCTGTTGGCAACATCGCCAACAACCTCATTCTAGGCCTGCGGAGGGCCTAGGGTATTGAGAATCCCATTCGATTCCAGCGCGCACGGAAACCACGAAAACTACACTTTGTTGCGAGTCACCTGACTCGTCAGTTCAGGAGGGACCATGAGCCAGAACACCAGCGCCACCACCGCACTCAAGCCCGTCATCACGCTCTGGGAGACCTACGGCTCGGGGATGCAGGCGATCGCACAGACACTGTCCGAGCAGCTTGGACTGCCCCTGACCCAGCAGGCCTTCAGCACCGACGAACTCGATGATGAGGCGCAGGTGCAGCAGCAGGCGGAGAACCCGGTCCTGGACCGGATCCTCAACATCCTCGCCCGTGGTAGCGCGAACACGATGCAGGCCACCTCCACGGGTGCGTTCGTGCAGCAGTTGCGGGACAACGTGGAGGCCGCGAAGGACAACACCAAGCTGGTCACCCAGATGGCCTCCGAGGGTGGGATCATCATGGGCCGCTCCGCCACCAAGATCCTGGCCGGCCGCCCGAACACGCTCCACGTGAAGCTGGACGGCAGGGTGGAGGACCGGGTGGCGCGCGCCGCGCAGTTCTTCGGCATCAGCCACGATGTGGCCGCCCGCCGCCAGCGCAACGAGGACGATCTGCGTACCCGCATGTCCATCGATATCTATGACTGGAACCCGCTGGACAACACGGACTTCGACCTCGTGATCAACACCTCGGCGATGACGCCGGAGCAGATCGTGGCGGTGGTCGAGACGGCGTTCAGGGCGAAGCAGGCCTGAGGGGCCTTCCGGGCGAATAGGCTGGCAGTCGTACGAGGCCGCCAGCCTTGAGCCATGCCTACCCACCGGAGCGCCCATGAACTCCGCCACCCGTGCCCGCACCACCTCGGACATCCTGCTCGGAATCGTGCTCGTCCTCGCGGGCGTGGCGATGGCCGTCTACTCCGCCTCCGCCGTGCGCGTCTCTCTCGTGATCATCGCGTGGCTCCTCATCGGCCTCGGGGTGGCGGTGGGGGCCCTCGCCTACCTGCGGCGCACCGAGCCCGGCTGGTGGATCCGCCTCGCCGGCGGCGTGGTGCTCATCATCCTCGGCGTCCTCGCCCTCACGAATCCTGGTACCACACAGTTCACGCTCTCGATCGTGGCCGGCGCGTACTTCATTGCCTCGGGCGCGCTGCGCCTCATGGCCTCCTACCCCGCGCCGGACGCGCGCCTCATCCTCGCGGTGGGCGGCGTGGCCTCGATCGTCATGGGGGCGCTCCTGCTCTCCCGCCTCGGCGACCGCTCCTGGCAATCCTTCCTCGGCCTCCTCATCGGCATCGAACTCGCCATCGAGGGCCTCACGCTCGCCCTCACCGGCACTGACCCCGCGTTGCGTAGGTCCGTGCGGGGCTTCGTCGGCCGGATCGTCGACGACGAGATCGCCCCCCTGACCTCCACCTCACCCCGGACCGGGCGCAGGTTCCGTCGCCAGGGCGGGCAGGGTGCGGACTCCTCCCCGCTCGGGGAGTGATGCGGGAGCGCGCCCCCGGACCAGCGTGCCTCCCGGACCAGCGTGCCTCCCGGACCGCGGTGCAGTGGCCCGGGGCCTAGGGGTTCTTCGTTCGATCAGACGCCGTGCGCCTGGCCAGCCTCGCCCTCGAGGTTCGGCACCTCGGGCTCCTCATCCGCGGGCTTGCGGGAGGGGCCGGGGAGCACCACGTCCGTGGCGAGCGCCTGGCGGGTCAGCGGCGGCGGGACCAGGACGGTGTTGAGGATCGTGATCCAGATGACGCCCACCAGGTTCACGCCGGTGCGCGTGTACACGAGCAGGCGCTGGCCGAGCGGCTCCACCTGGGTGTGGACCATGTGCCAGTTGAGGATCTGGTCGTTGCAGGCGATGTTGTTGAGGTTCGCCGAGAGCACCGGGGGCATCGCGATCGCCCACACCATGAGCACGCCCCATCCCAGCCCGTGGCGGTAGGGGGAGCGCAGCAGGAGCAGGGCTCCCACGATTCCCACCGCCGCGATGGTGAGCTGCGCCCAGCCCATGTTGATGTCGTGGCTGAGGGTGTCGGGGTGCGTGAGGGAGCCGATCCGGCTGTTCGTGATCTGGAACATCTCGGTGTTCGTGATGATCAGGACGGCCTTGATCGCGGTGGCAACGGCCCAGACCAGCGCGGCGATCGCCACGATGCGACCGCGTCGCACGCGGGCCTGCTGCGACTTGAGGTAGCGCTCGGTCTTCTGGGACGTCGCGGGGGTGTCGGGGGTGATGGTGGTGCTCATGCGTATCCAGTCCGGTTGCTCGGCGATATCCCCCGAAGCTTACGGCACGAACGGCCCTCCGCCCCACCCCGGAGGGGTTTGCGCCCCACGTCAGGCGCGTTTCGCCCGCATCCTGGCGTGGTTCGCAACCCCATCGCGGACGTGGTGCAGCCGCTGAGCAGGGCTCAGTCGGTGCGGGTGAGGGTGGCGCGCAGGTGGTTGCTGAGGGGCTGGCCAACGGCCTCCATCTCCATCTCGTAGTCGAGGGAGTCCCCGGAGAGGCGGAATACCCGCTCCATGCGGAGGACCTCCTTCGCGGTGGAGGTGTTGCGGACCTCGCCGGCAACGCGGATCTCGATGGTCCCGTCGGGAAGGATGGTGCAGGTTCCCTCCGCGAGCTCGCTCTGGCCGGTGGGGATCGCCGCCACGAACTCCACGGTCCCGGGGGTCTGCGGGGTGGCCGGCTGCGGGAAGCGCAGGTACCCCGTCTCGGTGTGCGCGGCGTTCTCCCCGATCCTCGTGCGCTCGATGAACCACAGGAACGGCTTCCCGATGTCCCGGAACTCCCACTCGTCGGCGTAGTCGAAGTCGCGGATCGTGGGATAGATGCCGTGGCCACTCCCCTTCCAGGTGCCGATCAGTCCGGAGATGTGCTCGAGCGCGGGGTTGAGGGTCATGTGGCCCATTATCCCGCTGGCAGCACCGAATAGGCTGGGATTGCACTGATGGCGGAACGAAGGGGCGAGCATGCCGGAGACCGTTGCAGGCCGTGAGGGCCCCGGCTCCCCCGATCCCGGCCTCCCGGGCCACCCCGCTGCGGCAGGCTCCCCCGATCCCGGCGGCACGCTCGTGATCCTGCGGCACGGGGAGTCCGTGTTCAACGCCGCCCAGATCTTCACGGGCCTGCTCGATGCCGACGTCACCCCCGCGGGACTCGCCCAGGTGGACGAGGCGGCACGGCTCATGGTGGGCGCGGGGCTGGTGCCGCACCACGTGGTCACCTCCCCCATGGTGCGGGCCGTCCGCACCGCGGACCGGCTGCTCGAGGCCCTCGTGGACCTCGGGGCCCTCGATTCGGCGGACTCGCTCCCCGTCTCCGTGACCTGGAGGTTGAACGAGCGCGATTACGGCATCCTCACCGGGGTGCCCAAGGCGATCTCCCGCGCCCGGTACGGGGAGGAGGCGTTCTTCACCTGGCGCCGCACCCTCCACGGCCGGCCGCCTGCCGCCACCCCGGAGCAGTCCGCCCGCTGGGTGAACCCCCCGCCGGTCGCGGACCTCGGGCCGCTCATCCCCGGGCAGGGCGAGTCCCTCGCGGACGTGATCCTCCGCGTGCGGCCCTTCTGGGACTGGCTGGTGCGCCTGCTCTCGGGCGGCCGGTGCATCGTGCTCGTGGCCCACGGGAACACGCTGCGCGCACTCGCCGCCGTCATGGACGGTCTCTCCGCCACCGAGGTGGAGGAGCTCAACATCCCCGCCGGCCACCCGCTGGTCTACCGCGTGCGGGACGGAGCCGCCTCACCGCGGGGCGGGTACTACCTGGACCACCGCGCCGCCACGGTCGCGGCGGACCGTGTGGCAGCCGAGGGCGGAACCTAGGGTCGTCGTCGTAGACCGCGTCGCCGTGCGGGCCCTACGGGCCCAACGCACGCCGGGTGATTTCAGAGCGGGTCGAGGCCAATGAGGCCGGCGTCCACGGCCGGTTCGTCGAGTGAGGGGATGTCCGCGGTGATGAGAGTGCCGTCCGCGCGGTACTCGCCCACGGCGGTGAGCTCCGGGTCGTCCACGAAGCGTGGGCCCTGGTGGTCGAGCGGGATGTGGACGGTCTCCCCGGCGGGCACCTTCACGGACTCGCCACGCACGATGAACTCGAGCGGGCCCTCGCCCTCCAGGATGCGGAAGGAGATCTCGTGCTCGTGCACGGTCACGCGCACGAGCGTGCCGCGGATCCGGAGTGGGAAGGAGAGCTCCGGCCAGTCCACGGGGAGGCGTGGGTCGAACGTGAAGACGCCCTCGTGGTCCCGGAAGCCCGCAAAACCGTACACGAGCGAGTTCCACACGCCACCGGCGGAGGCGATGTGGACGCCGTCGGAGGTGTTGCGGTGCAGGTCCGCGAGGTCCACGAACAGCCCGTGGAGGAAGTAGCGCAGGGCGAGCTCGTCGTAGCCCACCTCGGCCGCGATGATCGATTGGACCACGGCGGACAGCGTGGAGTCGCCGGTGGTGATGGGGTCGTAGTAGTCGAAGTCGCGGCGCTTGTCCTCGAGGGAGAACTGGTCGCCCTGGAGGAAGAGTGCGAGCACCACGTCCGCCTGCTTGAGCACCTGGTAGCGGTAGATCACGAGCGGGTGGTAGTGCAGCAGGAGGGGTCGCTTGGACATGGGCGTGCCGCGCACGTCCCACAGCTCACGCTCCAGGAAGTGCTCGTCCTGGGGGTGCACACCGAGGGTGGCGTCGTAGGGGATGTACATCCCGTCCGCGCAGGCCTCCCACTCCACGATCTCCTCGTCGCGCAGCTCGATGCGGCGGGCGAGGCGCTCGTAGGCCTCGGGGGCCACCACCCGCATGCGGCGCAGCAGCTCGCTGGCGTGGCGGAGGTTGGCGCGGGCCATGACGTTCGTGAACAGGTTGTTGTTCACCACGGTGGTGTACTCGTCCGGGCCGGTCACGGAGTGGATGTGGAAGGTCTTCTCCACCTCGTTCACGCGCCAGAAGCCGAGGTCCGCCCACATGCGGGCCGTCTCGGCGAGCACCTCGGCGCCGTCGCGGAACATGAACTCGGTGTCCCCGGTGACCTCCTCGTACTTGGAGAAGGCGTAGGCCACGTCCGCGTTGATGTGGTACTGCGCGGTGCCGGCGGCGTAGTAGGCCGAGGCCTCGTCCCCGTTG
>CAZTOM010000147.1:4121-6414 GCA_964615555.1 uncultured Actinomycetaceae bacterium | reverse complement strand
CGCGCCGATCGTCATGAGGCCGCGGAGCCGGAGCGCCGGGAGCGCGGCAACCTGGGCGGCGAACGGGATCGCCTCCATCACGTCCACCCCGCCCTTGGTCTCCTCCCCGGAGGAGTTCACCTGGACGAACACGTCCAGGGTGCGCTCCTGCTGCTCGGCCGCGCGCGAGAGCCGCTGGGCCAGGTCCAGCCGGTCCAGCGACTGCACGCAGTCCACGTGGCGGAGCGCCGCGTTCACCTTGTTGGACTGGAGGGTGCCGATCATGTGCACCTCGAGCGGGCCGTCCCATGCCTCGCGGATCTCCGGCAGCGTGGCGGCGGCCTCCTGGACCCTGTTGTGGCCGAGCACGTTCAGCCCGGCGGCGAGGGCCTCGAGGACCTTCGCGGGGGGCTGGGCCTTGACGGCGCCGAGCACCTGCACCTCGGCCGGATCCCGACCGGCAGCCGCGCACGCCGCCGCAACCCGGGTCTGGACGGCAGCCCAGCGCTCGGCGACCGATGCGGAAGGCGAGGGCTCGAGCCGGGTGGGGGTGCCATCGTCGGGGGAGGCGCCCGGGACGTGGGAGGGCTCGAGCCGGGTGGGGGTGCCATCGTCGGGGGAGGCGCCCGGGACGTGGGAGGGCTCGAGCCGGGTGGGGGCACCGTCGTCGGGGGAGGTGGCCGGGGTATGGGAGCAGCCGGGGCCGTGGACGTGGGGGGCGGGCGTGGAGGTCATATCGGCGTCCATGGTAGCCGGACGCGGCGGGCGGGGGCGGCCGCGGCCCGGACGTGGTGTTGCCCCGGGCGGTGCGACCCGGGAGGTGCCAGTCCACCCGCCCCTAGCTCAGGCCCACGTTGAAGAGCAGGCCCACCCCGTAGGTGAACGCCATGCCGAGAGCGCCGCCGATAACGGTGCGGAAGGCGGCCCGCTTCGGGTCGGCGCCGCCCCAGCGGGCGGAGAACCAGCCGGTGAGGACGAGTGCGAGGATCACCGAGACGAACGTGACCGGGATGCGGATGGAGGTGGGGAAGAGCAAGATCGCGGCCATCGGGAGGAGCGCGCCCGCGATGAACGCGAAGAACGAGGCGATGGCGGCGTGCCAGGGGTTGACGAGGTCGTCGGGGTCGATGCCCTCCACGCGGGCCACGGCATCGATGGGGTCGTGCGCGAACATCTCCGCGGCGGCGCGCTCGGCGAGCTGGGGGGTGACGCCGCGCTCCTTGAGGTCGTCCACAACCTCGGTGATGAGGCTGATGGCGTCCGAGGTGGCGCCCGTCTTCACACGGTCCACGATCGCCTTCTCCGTGTCCCGCTGCGTGGAGACGGAGACGTACTCTCCGGCGGCCATCGAGAACGCGCCGGCGGAGACGGCCGCGAAGCCCGCGGTGGCGATCGCCGCCAGGTTCTCCGGCAACGCCGCAGCCACGCCGATCACGGTGGCGGCCACGGAGACGATCCCGTCGTTGGCGCCGAGCACGCCCGCGCGCAGCGTGTTGAGGCGCTGGTGGATCGTGTCCACCTTCTTCTCCCGGTTGTGGATCTTCTCGTGGGGCACGGCGGGCCCCGCCGGGCTGGGGATCTTCGAACTCACAGACCAACGGTAGCCCCTTGGGCGCGCCCCCGGTCAGTTGCCACCAGCGGAGGCGGGATGCGGGCCGCTCTGGGAAGGTGGAGGCATGGAGCAACCAATCCGCATCGGACCGATGACACTGCGATACTCCGTTGTCTCCGAGATGGAGAACAACGTCTACCTGCTCACCCACACGGAGACGGGTGCCCAGGTCCTCATCGACGCCGCCGATGACGCGCCCGCCATCCTCCAGCTGCTCGAGGAGGGCAGCGGGGACGTGCAGGGCGACGACGGCGCGAAGCTGGTGGCCATCTTCACCACCCACGCGCACACTGACCACACGCGCGCACTCGCGGCCATCAAGGAGGCCACCGGTGCGATGGCTGGCGCCGGGGACGCCGACGCCGCGACCGTCACCGAGGCCACCGGGGTACCGATGGACTTCACCGTGGCCCACGGGGATGTGGGCAACTTCGACGGCTTCGACCTCGAGGCGATCTCCCTGCGTGGCCACACGCCCGGCTCCACGGCCCTCGCGCTCGAGGTGGAGGGCGAGCCCGTCCACCTGTTCGTGGGGGACTCGCTCTTCCCCGGCGGGGTGGGCAAGACCGACGGGGAGGAGGACTTCACCTCCCTCATCGAGGATGTGACCTCCCGCCTCTTCGAGCGCTTCGGCGACGACGCCGTGGTCTGGCCCGGCCACGGGAAGCACACCACGCTCGGGGACGAGCGCGGGAGCCTGGA